>CAYJFV010000387.1:0-1506 GCA_964369275.1 uncultured Desulfovibrionaceae bacterium | reverse complement strand
AAAAGCACGCAATATACCAAGTGCAGAAACTTTAATTAAGCCAAAAGTTCCTTTATGTTCAAAGTTATCTAGTGTAATTTCTTTGCATAGTTCCTGAGTTTCTAAAAAGTCGTCTTTCATTTTTATTATTTCAGAAGAACCATATACCCACACACCAAGCTCATAATGTAAGTTAAAACTTCTGTAATCAAGGTTAATTGTACCCACAACAGCAGTATCATCATCACTTACAAATAATTTTGAGTGAATAAAACCAGGGCTATATTCATAAATTTTTACACCAGCTTTTAACAATACTTCATAATATGAACGCGTTAAAAAGTGGATTAATCGCTTATCCGCAACTGATGGAAATATCATTCTAACATCTATACCAGATTTTGCCGCTGTCATAATAGATTCTAGCATAGCACGACTTACTATTAAATAAGGTGTTGTAATATAGACATATTTTTGAGAACGATTTAATATACTCATATATACCGTTTCGCCAATAAGGTTAGGGTCAAGCGGGGCATCGCCATAGGGTTGCACAATACCATCGGTTTGATATGCTTTTGTTGGAGCGTAAAGAGCAAAATCTTCAACTTTTTCAGTTACAGAGCTCCACATAGATAAAAACATTACACTTAAGTTGTATACACCCTCGCCTTTTAGCATAATGCCAGTATCTTTCCAATGGCCATATTTATTTTTTCTATTTATATATGCATCGGTTATATTAATACCGCCTGTAAAGCCAATATTACCGTCTATTACGCAAATTTTTCTGTGGTCTCGGTTATGAAAGTTAGAATTAAATAAGTGGTTAAAGGGGTTAAACACTTGGCAATCTATTCCAAGTAAGCGTAAACGTTCTGGAAAATCAGGCGATAGTACAAGTACACAGCCTAAATCGTCAATAAGTAGGCGAACATCAACCCCCTGAGCTACTTTTTCAACAAGAATTTTTTCAATTTCGCCCCACATGTAGCCTTCTTCAACCATGAAGTATTCTAAAAAGATAAATTTTTCGGCTGTTTTTAGCTCTTCAAGCATAGCTTCAAAAACTTCTTCACCTACTCTAAAATATTTTACCTCTGTATTACTATGTGCAGGAGCAAAGGCGATATTGCGTAAATACTCTGATTGACGTAATGCCCCCATATTATAGTTAAATGCTTCTAAATTACTTTCAGGCATTTTTTCAATTGCGGATTTTAAGTTTGCGGCAATCTTCCTATAAACAGCTCTTTTTCTTCTGCTTACAGTGGGTCTTCTAAAGGCAATATATATAAAGCCACCCAAAACTGGAAACACAAACATTATGATAATCCAAGGAATTTTAGTTTCAGGGTACGTATCCTGAGCAAGAATATACATAATGCAAAACATGCTAAGAAGAACTAGCGTTCCAAAAAAATACCCTGAATAATCACCTAGAATTATAATTACAGTTGCCCAAAATGCCAATTGCATAAACAAGGTAAATGAAATTATACTACCACGAATTAATATTGTTTTTTT
>CAYJFV010000386.1:266-1515 GCA_964369275.1 uncultured Desulfovibrionaceae bacterium | reverse complement strand
AATTACAGAAAGGGCTATGCTAAGTAAGGAAACAGGGTTATACAATAAAGGTACATCATCAAAAATGCTAAAGCAAAGCTCAAGGGTTATAGCTGTTTGCAATATTGCAAATATAATTCGCCTTGTTATAAAAGAATTAAGCCAAGTAAATTTTTTGCTAAAACATTCGCGTAAAGTAAGCAATAATGCATTAAATAATATAATAATTGTGAAGATGATGTTTTCTATATTGTCGATATGCCTTAAAAATTCAATAAGCCATAAATAAATGCTTAAGTTTGATAGAATAAGTAGCATAATCCACTGGGCTGAAAATCTTGAAATAACAGCAAAAGGCAAAATAGCAATAGCCCACACCATGAATAAAGTATAGGCATCTGCCCCAGTTTGATAAATCTGCCCAAATACTGCTAAGAAAACACCAATCAAAAGCGAGGCAAATAATAAAGCAATTTTTCCTAAAACTGTATCAAGTTGTAGCTTATACGCAGAAAATACGCTTACTACAAAGCCAATTTGTATCATGCCAAGTTTTACAAAAGCAGGGATATCCTGCCAGTTGTAGGCAAAAAAGAAAATTATTCCAGCGGCAACTAAACAAAGCCCAAGCATGAAAATATATGTTAATCCCATTGCTTGCCATTCTTGAAGACTTAGGTTTTCTCTTTGAATTTCTTCTTCATATTGTGCATTATACGCAAGCATGGGGAAAAGTTTTTCAAGTGGGAAAAGTCTTTGTATAGATTTTAGCATATATTTCTCTTTATGTGTTAGAGTTATAAACTTAATTTATAAGAAAGCGTACACCTAAAGCAATAAGAACAAAACCAGCAATTACTTCTGCTTTTTGCCTGAAAGAATTATTGAATAAATAACCAAGTTTTACACCAACTATTGAAATAATAAAGGTGGTTACCCCAATAATAGTAATGCCAATAAATATAGAAATATCGAAATTATAGCTATATATTACGCCTACAGCTAGGGCATCAATACTAGTTGCAATAGCCGCCATAACCATGCCCATAAAAGCAAGTGGATTAGAGCTTTTTTCTTCATCTTCTTCACTATTTTGCAAGGCATTTTTTACCATATTTAACCCTAAAAGAAGTAATATTGTAAAAGATATGTATGAAGAATAACTGCTAATAAAAGTATTTAAACTATCGCCAATAACATAGCCAATAAGTGGCATTAATGCTTGAAAAAATCCAAAATATAAACCTACTATACAAGCAGATATGGTGTC
>CAYJFV010000386.1:0-217 GCA_964369275.1 uncultured Desulfovibrionaceae bacterium | reverse complement strand
AAGTGCAAAGCACTTTTGTTTTCCTCTTCATAGCATACACAAATTATCTTCTACATATATTTTCGTGGCTAGGGCGATTAATGGAAGTTGAACTAGGAAATTGTAGTTTGCTCTAATATAAATTTTTCAGCACTTGTTACACAAGTGAGTAAGTTTTGTAATTTCTTTTACCACTTTTCTCACTTGCAAGAGCAAGTGTTGCACATATTAACTTTTG
>CAYJFV010000385.1:0-1530 GCA_964369275.1 uncultured Desulfovibrionaceae bacterium | reverse complement strand
TTTTCATTTGGTATTATCGTTGCATCAATTGGCATATATGCTTGTTTTAGGTCGCCAAGTGTCATTTCTATGCCGAATTTTGCATAGAGGTCTGTAAGAGTTTTTGTAATTTCCTTGTTTTCTACAAGTTCCTTGCCTAAAACCTTACACACTGTTTCTTTGGTTAAATCATCATACGTAGGCCCTAGACCGCCTGTGGTTATAACAATATCAGAACGCATAAGAGCTCTGCTTAAATTTTCTTCAAGTCTTATTGGATTATCACCAACAACACTTTGATGGTATAAATTAAGCCCGTGTTCCATTATAACTTTGGCTATATATGCGGTGTTTGTATTAACGGTATTACCAGTAAGCAGTTCCGTGCCGATAGAAATTATTTCGCAAATCATTTATTTTACCTAATCAAAATTTTGTGTTGGCTACTTACTGTTTATTAAGTTTAGTAAAAAAAAATATACAAGACTAATACTTGCCAAGAAAAGTTGCCATAGGCATGATGACATAAAGAGTTGTAAAGCACAAGTTTAGATTATTGAACTTTATTTACACCTCACTTCATTCCAACTTGCAGTATTACATTTAGAAAGTATTATAAAATTAATTTGCTACACATATTTGCATAACTAAGGTGATTAATGGAAAATTATAACAAAATGATTTTATCAAATAAAAGCACGGTTAAACCTGTAATTATTCCAACAAACAATAAGCTAGAATTTTCTTTTAACATATTATATACCAAGCTAAAGTACAGCCTAATATTATTTTTATTTGCTATATCAAAATCATAGGCCACTAAAGGATTGTGCATATACAAAATTGGGTATACAAACAAATTTGCCACCATACTAAATACAAGAAAAAGAAATACCAAAACAAGCAAAATAGTAAGTATACCTTGTTCTTGCTTTACAAAAGGTAATAAATACAAAGATGTAAGTATCGCAGCTATGAATGAAGGTAAAAAAGAATACAGTATAGTATACGCTACACGTCTATAATTTGTTATAGATTCAATAAAGTCTTTATACTTTAGCAGGAAGTTATTATATTCCTCTTCGCCATGCATGCTAAAAGTAGTTTTTAAAGTACATGGATTAATAAAAGGAAGTATTTTTTTACTAGGGTTACTAAAAACAAAAGAGAGTATTTCCTTCTGCTCTTCATAGCCTTTTAATGAAAGTTTGCTTACTTTATAAAGTATTAAATGCTTTAAAGACATAAATTCATTATAAGAACTAAACTCTCGTATTTCTTTCCCTTTTTTTGAAAAACTTACTACCTCTATAGTGCAATTCTCTGCGTATTCTAAGATAAAATCATACAAAGATTTAAGAGTCTCCTTATTTATTAAAAAAGGCTCTGTATGATTTATTTTCCCGCGTCTATACATAATTATATTCCTTAATCCTCGAAGAAAGAAAGTAAAATATTGGGCAGTTACTACATATTGGAATGGGTGTAGCAGGCCTTATACTTTTTTTAAAATTCTAATGCTATTAAGAATGTATTTATGAAAATTACAAA
>CAYJFV010000384.1:0-1531 GCA_964369275.1 uncultured Desulfovibrionaceae bacterium | reverse complement strand
ATACGCATAGAACAAGCAGAGCTGTTCATGCAGTAAATAAAAAATAAAGAAAAAAGAAAAACAAATAATAGTATGCTAAAAGTTAAGCTTGCAAGAATTTCAAAGTAAAGCTAATATCTTTTTGTTATTAAAATACATAAGAAATTGCAATAGCAATAAGGAAATAAATATGTTAAATAAAGCTATGATTATTGGTAGATTAGGACAAAAACCAGAACTTAAATACACAACTTCTGGCGACCCTGTAACAAGTTTAAATGTTGCTACAACAGAAGTGTATTACGATAGAGAGCGTAATAAACAAGAAAGAACTGAATGGCACAGGGTTTCTATTTTTGGCAAGCAGGCTGAACATTGTGCAAATTACCTTGATAAAGGTAGTCTTGTTTATGTTGAGGGTAGTATCCAAACACGTAAATGGCAAGATAAAAATGGGCAAGATAGATACACTACTGAAATTAATGCACGCTCGGTTCAATTTTTAGATAGAAAAGGCGATTCACAAGGTTCATCACAGCGTGAACAAGCACCACAACAAAACTTTGGTGGCTATGAAGATTCAGGTTCACCTTTCCCTGGGCAAGCTAATATGAGCAATAATTCTTCTGGTCTTGACGACATGCCGTTTTAATTGCTATTATAAGCTCTCGTAATGAGAGCTTTTTTATTTAACTAATGGCTTTGTTTCTAATTATGGGCTTTTGCTTTTTGGCAAGCTTTTTGCAATATTCGCTATAATAGTATAAAAAAACATCATTTTGTCAAAAGACTGACTTAAATTTGACTATAGTGGAGCATTATATATGGAACTTCAAGGACATCAAAAAACAGCTATACTTCTATTAGCTTTAGGCGACAAATTCACTGCTGAAATATTTAAACGTATGGACAGAAAGGAAATTGCCGCTATTTCTAAAGCTATTGTTGAACTAGAACCAGTTCCGCGTGAAGTTGTTGAAGATGTTTTACGTGAATTTCATGGCGAATTAGTAACCTACCAAGACACTGTTATTGGTGGGCAGAATGCTGTTAAGCGTATGTTGTTGAAGAACCTTGATGCTGAAACTGCAAAATATATTATGGATAGCCTAAATTTAGACAGTGGGCCAATTCCATTCCGCGAGCTAGAACGTGTAAGTCCGCGTACGCTTGCTCAAGTTCTTAGAAACGAGCATCCACAAACTCTTGCTCTTATTTTAGGGCATTTGAATGCCGACCATGCGGCACAGCTATTAGCAATGCTTCCAATGGGAGTACGTGCAGAAGTGCTTATGCGTTTAGCAAACTTAGAAGCGGTACCTGAAGAAATGGTACATGAAGTTGATAAAGTATTGCAAAGTCAGCTTATTGCTATGGGTGGCAAGGAAGGCAAGAAGGTTGGCGGCATTCAATCAGTTGCTGAAATTCTCAACCAAGTTGAGCGTGCGACAGAAGAAGAAGTGCTTAGCGAAATTGAAGAAGAATCAGCACAAATGGCTGAAGATATTAGAAATCTTATGTTCGTATTTGAAGATTGTAAGGTTCTTGATGA
>CAYJFV010000383.1:0-1551 GCA_964369275.1 uncultured Desulfovibrionaceae bacterium | reverse complement strand
AAAAAAATAAAAATTAGAATGATGTGCCATATAAATTTTTGAGTATATTTAATACTTGCTAAATACAATTTTGCGTTATAGCATTCTAGTTTATTAATTGTTGAGGGTTTTATAATGATTTTCCCAGTAGGACCAAGTGTAAATTGTCTTGCCATTATTGTTGGTGCTTTTGTTGGCATGTCTGTTGGCTCTAAGTTATCGGATAAAATGAGGCAAACTATTTTTCAATGCCTTGGTATTTCTGTACTTATTATTGGTATACAAATGGCATTACAAAGCCAAGAAATTTTAGTTTTGATTTTTTCGATGCTTATTGGTGGCTTGATAGGTGAGGCTTTAGATCTTGAAAAAAGATTTCTAAAACTTGGTGATAAAGTAAAGGCAAAAATTAAAACGAAAGATCCACGTTTTACCGAAGGTTTTGTTAGTGCCTCCGTGTTGTTTTGCATTGGAGCTATGGCTATTATTTCTGCATTAGACGAGGGTTTAAGGGGCGACACTTCTGTTGCTTATTCTAAAGCTATACTTGATGGTTTTGCTGCAATTGCCATGGGTTCAGTATTTGGGCTTGGCGTTGTATTTTCAGGCTTTAGCGTATTTATTTATCAAGCAAGTATAGTTATTTGTGCTACTTATTTGCAACCTTACATTAGCGATGCTTTGGTTACTGAACTTTCGGCGGTTGGCGGTGCTATTATTATTGGTATTGGATTAAATCTTTTAGAATTAACGCAAATTCGTTTATCTAATCTTTTGCCTGCTTTACTCTTAGCTATTGTATTTACTTTCGTTATTTTGTAAAAATAATGAACTAGATTTTATAAATTTTCTTTGCTATATATTTTGCATACAAATTTTTACGGAGATAAAAATGAAAAAAATAAGTATTTTTGCAGTTCTTAGCCTATCTTTTTTGCTTACTGCTTGCGATAATAATTCTACTGGTGTAATTGACACAAAGGTAATTTACGAAGAAAGTAATATTTCAAAAGAAGCTTTTGCCCGTTTGCAAGAGTTACAGGCACAAGCCGCAAAAGAAATTGCTGAACTTGAAGCGAGCATGGACGATATTAAAGCAGATACCAGTTCTAGTGTGAAGTTTGGGCAAGCCGAAATTGAAGCAGCTATTAAAGAGCTAGAAAAAAGGCTACAACAAGAGCAAGAAGCCCTAACAGATACAGTAAACAAAGCTGTTGATGAAGCGATAGAAAAAGTTAAAGAAGAAATTAACTTAGATGAAATTCTACCTAAAGATGGCACACTTGACCAATTAGGCGAAGATGTAACGAAAGAAGTTATGGAGACGCTAAACGAATTAGAAATAGAAATTCCTGAAATTAAACTAGATTTATCTAATATTAGAGATAGATTTTAGTAAGGTATTATATATATAAGAAAGGGCGGCTCAAATTATGGGTTGCCCTTTTTTTAAAGGTAAATTAACTCTATTAATATTTCGCTAAAAATACCACAGAATAAAAAAATATATTCCTCTCAAGCACAAGCTAATAAAATCAGGCATTAGGCATTTTTTAGCAGAGCTAAAAAAAA
>CAYJFV010000382.1:0-1552 GCA_964369275.1 uncultured Desulfovibrionaceae bacterium | reverse complement strand
CAATAGCCTTAACTGAAGCTGCAGACATTGTTGCCGTTGGAGGTATTCAAGAGCTTGAGGCAAACCAACAATTATTTCAATATATCTTTGCAACAATTGTCGTATTTGTTTTTGCTTTAGCCGTTTACTTAACAAGACAAATTACATCACCTATTACAGCTTGTGTAAACTTTGCAAAAGAAATTGCTAATGGTAATTTAAATTATACCATGAAAATTAATCAAAAAGATGAATTTGGGCAACTTGCTGATGCTATGCGTACAATCCCAACAACATTGAACGACATTGTTGATGAAATTTCACAAACATCAAATAGAATTTCTTCTGGTGAATTAACCTTGCAAGCAAATGAAGCAAACTTCCAGAATGGTTTTAATGAAATTATTGTTTCTATAAATCGCCTAACGAAATCATATCAAGAATTGTTAGACAATATGTCTACTAGCATTTTTACTGCAACGCATGACAATAAAATAATTTACATGAATAACACAGCTAAAAAAACTCTTGGTACAAGTGATGTTATTGGTAAAAACTGTGGTTCATTCTTTAATTCACCAGCTTGTGGCAATAGTAATTGTCTTGGTTGTACAGCAATGGATAACGGTACAGTAGTAAATGCGGTTGCTCCATGTATAGTAAATGGAAAAAATATGCACTTTGATGTTTTTGCAACACCTCTTTATGATGCAGAGCATAAGGCAGTTGGTTATATTGAATTTTTAAATGATATTACTCAAGTGCATGAACAAGGCGAAGCTATTAAAAATATGTCAATTCAGGCAACAGAAATTGCAACTCGCGTTGCTTCCGCAACTGAAGAACTTTCTGCCCAAACTGATCTTATTGTTGAAGGCTCAAACTTCCAACGTGATAGAATAGAAAGAACAAGTACAGCAATGACTCAAATGAATGCTTCTGTACAAGAAGTAGCACATAATGCTTCAAGCACAGCTGAACAAAGTAGTGTAGTTCTTGAAAAAGCACAAGAAGGCATTGAAACAATAGCTAAAATGTCTAATGCTATGGAAAACTTAACTTCTTCTGCTGAAAACTTAACAAGCAATATGGAAAGACTAGACAGTCTTTCAGAAGGTATTGGAAGTATTATTAACGTTATTACAGATATTGCCGACCAAACGAACCTTCTTGCCTTAAACGCAGCTATTGAAGCAGCAAGAGCAGGTGAAGCGGGTAGAGGCTTTGCAGTTGTAGCCGATGAAGTAAGAAAACTTGCTGAAAAAACGATGGACGCAACAAGAGAAGTAAGCGATAGTGTACGTTCAATTCAAGAATCAAGTACAGCAAACCAAGATGAAGTAAAACGTGTTGTATCACAAATATCACAAACAGCTGAACTTGCAGAACAATCTGAAAATTCACTTCAAGAAATTGCTTCTGTTACAGGGCTTAATACTGATATGATTCACCAAATTGCAAATGCCGCTGGCGAGCAAACAACAGTTTCTGAAAGTATTTCTCAATCGATGAGTGATATTAATGAAGTTGTAAATAAAAATGCAGAGGCTATTTTACAATCAGCTGATGCTAT
>CAYJFV010000381.1:0-1554 GCA_964369275.1 uncultured Desulfovibrionaceae bacterium | reverse complement strand
TTTACTTTTGGCTGTGCAAAGGCTTCTGCACGATTATTAAACTTATCAACATATTCAGAATAAATATGCTCTCTATCCACCATTAAATGAGCCCCATTCCCATCGTAACCTAAACCATAAGCTAAACTTCCTGTACGCTCGCTTTCTGGCACATAAGTTAAATCTGCCTTAGAGGCTTTATCATTATAGAAAACATTTTCTTTATCGCCATATTTATACATTAATGTAGAAAAAATATAGTCTTCCTCAGAAAGAAATGTTTGCTTATCATCAATAACATCAGAGGAAAGAGAAATTGTTGTGCCTGATTCAAAAGTTTTTTCAGCTACAATATTAAATACTTTTTCTGCTTCTGTAACTGATGGGCCATTTAGCTTATCAACGCTTTTTAGCTCTTCTTCACGAGCAAGCCTTTCTGCTTTATCAGCCATTTTGCTTGTGTCTTCCAAGAACCAAAGGTCTTTTTGTGTATTAAATGCTTTAAAAGCTTCCTCAGAAATTGTTACGCTATCTTCTGAATTAGCGTAAGGATTATGCTGCTCTTCATTAATTTTTGCATAAAATTCTTCTTTGCTAAGTAAGTTTACTGTTACTTTTTGCCATTCTCCGCTGGCTGTGAAAAAATTAGCTGAAACAGGTGTAGGCATAGGAAACCTCCGAAACAATTATTTTTTACACATAGTTCATCAATATTCTATCATATATTTTTTCACCATACACTTTTTCATAACTGGCATTAAGTTCTTTTGAAAGGTATGATAAATGATCTGCTTCCTCTTCTGTAAGAAAACCATTACCAGCTGAAGCTATAAAATTACCTGATTGAGCAAGAAGTAGCTGTGCTTCTTTATCTATAGTATCTCTATCAAAACCAGCCCTACTTTCAATACGTTCCATTAAACTTTCAAACATTTTTAAAGAATTACTGTAAAACTCTTTAGCTAGTTCACGTTGTTTTTTCTTCTCTTCTTCAATTCTTTTTTGTAATTCTTCTGGGTCTTCTTCCTCTAGCTTTTTTTTCATAAGGTCATAACGTCTTTGTTCATCTTCCTTGTATTTTGCAATTAAGTCTTTGCCCTCATAGAACAATTTTGTATTATCACCATAAGTTAGCGAATATATGCCAAGTGGTTTCCCATCAGACATTTGAATATTTACATGTTCAGGAAAACTACTTTCAAAATGCTTAATAGTCATATTGTTATTGCCATTTCCAAGATGAATGGAAGTGTGGTTCATTGAAACAGAGTTAAATACAAGTGTGTTATCGCCATGCCCTATTTTAAAAGTATGTGTATTGCCTGTGAAAGAGTTGTTTCCATCGCCAATAACTACATTATACATATAACCTTCAAGGGTGTTATTACCATCTTCTAACCTTAGTTTGCTGATATTACCTTTTATGGTGTTATCGCCACTACCAAGTTCAACGCTATATATATTTCCTTGTATATTATGATTACCGTCGCCGCCTTTAATATACGTATTTGAACTATGACCATATACTGTAGAGCTACTTTCAGCTAAATCAAGCATTGTATTTTTTCCAGCTAT
>CAYJFV010000380.1:0-1566 GCA_964369275.1 uncultured Desulfovibrionaceae bacterium | reverse complement strand
CGCGACCATGATATAAATAGCCGTTTCTATCAAAGACAACTTTCTTAATATTCTTTTCAAGAGCCAATTTAGCAACCGCTTCACCAACTAAAGCTGCAGCAGCTTTGTTTGATTTGCATTTTGCGTCTAGCTTCAAAGAACTTGCAGCAACAAGAGTTGTTCCAGTTAAGTCGTCCACAATTTGTGCATAGATGTGCGAATTAGAACGGAATACAACTAAACGAGGACGCTCTGCTGTGCCTGAAATCTTTTTGCGTATACGAATTTTACGATGCTTACGAGCATCATTTTTTGAAATTTGCATATTCTTTCCTCGTTATTTCTTGCCGCCAGATTTACCAGCTTTGCGACGAATAATTTCACCTTCGTATTTAACACCTTTACCTTTGTATGGTTCTGGCTTACGAAGACGACGGATACGAGCCGCTGTTTCACCAACTAATGCTTTATCAACTCCTGATAAAGTTAGTTTTGTACCTTCAGCACTAGCTTCAATTCCTTTTGGAATGTCGAATAATACTGGGTGTGAAAAACCTAATGATAGCTCGATAACCTTACCTTTAACAGCAACCTTATAACCAACACCGTTTACTTCTAAAGTTTTAGAAAAACCTTTGGTTACACCTTCAATGCAATTTGCTAGAAGTGTACGGCGAAGACCGTGTTGTGCTGCTGCATGACGAGTTTCTTCCTTGCGAGTAATCACAAGTGTATTCCCTTCTTGGGTGTAGTTTAATAATGGGCTTATTGCTGTTGTTAAAGAACCTTTAGGTCCTTTAATATCTACAACTTCTGCACCAACTTTAACTTCTACTCCACTAGGAATTGATATTGGTTGTTTACCTATACGTGACATATATTACCCCTACTACCAAACTTCACAAAGAAGTTCGCCGCCTGTATTAGCTTGTTTTGCACTTTCGCCAACCAAAACACCTTTGGAAGTAGAAAGGATACATATACCAAGACCATTTTGTACTCTAGGAATTGCATCGCTAGGAACATACATACGACGCCCTGGCTTAGAAATGCGTTTCAAGCCTAGAATTGCTGGACGATTTTTGTAGTACTTTAACTGAATCTTGATATCACGGTCATCAAGAGCGTAATCTTCTACATAACCTTCCTGCTTCAAAATAGCTACCATAGCTTCTTTGATTTTGGAGCGCGGAACACTCACTTCCTTATGAAGGGCCAAGTGTGCGTTGCGGATACGGGTTAGCATATCTGCAATTGGATCGGTTAACATAACTTACTCCGAATTTAAAAAATTAATACATATAATTCAAGTACGCTTGAACAATTCAAGCGTACATAAATTCAACTAAACTGCTGGCTTACCAAGAAGACTTGCGAACACCAGGTAATTCACCACGTAAAGCCATTTGTCTGAAACAAATACGGCAGATACCGAATTTGCGGATAAATGCTTTTGGGCGACCGCAAAGAGGACAACGGTTATAGCCTCTTGTAGAAAACTTAGGGCTTCTCTTTGCTTTTACTTCTAATGAAGTACGTGACATGATTTACTCCTTACTTTCTAAAAGGCATACCGAGTTGGGTTAG
>CAYJFV010000379.1:0-1589 GCA_964369275.1 uncultured Desulfovibrionaceae bacterium | reverse complement strand
CAATTTCGTTAATTTCTACGGGTGCTTCTTCTAGTAAATCTATATTAGCGGTAAGGAAAACACCCTCAGCAAAGCTGTTTGCTTTTGCCCTTGAAAGCCCTTGCACTAGTAGTTTTACTTGCCCTTCTGATGATTTTATCATACGTAAAATCATAACAACTGTTCCAATTTCGTATAAATCGTCGCTAGTTGGTTCAGCAATTTCAGCTGATTTTTGGGCACATACAAAAAGATATCTGTCTGATGAAAGAGCGGCATCAATTGCTTCAATTGCACCTGGTCTTGTTTCATGCACGGTTAAAATCATTGAATTGAAAATAACATTATCTTTCAAATTCAATACAGGTAGGATTTTAGGTATAGAATCTAACTTACCTGAAACTCGTGTCATATCTTCCATTTCCATTACTATTGGTTTACGCCCATTGCTGTATTCTGAACCAACTGGAACTATACGACGCATTGAACGTTTTTTCTTAGATTTAGCATCTTTTTGGCGAGGTTTAGTAAGAACTTCGTTTAAAAAGTCTATTATACCTTTTTCTGCCATGGTTGGTTCGCCAAAAGGAGAAGTTTCATCATCTATCTTATCATCTTTTTTTGCTTTAGATGTTTTTCTAATAATTTTTTTAGGCTTTACTTCATCATTGTCATTAGCTGATTTTGCTTTACGTTTCTTTGGTTTTGTTTCTTGCTCTTCATCGATAGCAACAATAATAGAAGTGTCAAGTTCATCACTTTCACTTGCTTTTGCAGCATCGCCTTTTTCTTGATTTTCGCTTTCTAAGCTTTCTTTTAATATTTCAGAATTGTTATTGTCTGCTATATTTTTCTTTTTATTCATATTTTCCTCATATCATACAATTCATAGCTAGGTTAGCATAATTGAATTGTTAAAAACTCAACTTTTATGTTAAACACTAATAAACTTTTGTGCAAGTATTAAAGTGCAACCTTTTTCAGTAATTATCATGTGTTCAATTAAGCGAACACTTAATTTTTCTAATAATTCACGTAGTGTATTTGTTGTTTGTAAATCTGCATCAGAAACAGATTTATTACCACCAGGGTGGTTATGACACAAAATAACACCACTAGCCTTTATTTTAAGAATTTGTTCAACTAAATCTCTTGATTCAAGAGTAAGCGTGCAAATTGAACCACTTGTAATTGCTTCAAATTGAATAAGACGGTTTTGACTATCAAGATATGCAACCCAAAACTCTTCACGTTCTGATGAAGCTAATTTAGAATAGGCAAGTTTTGCAAACTCTCGCAAGTCAGTTATGGTTTCTTTTTCTTGGAATTGACTATTTAAATATCGAGATATAACTTCTTTTTGCAAGGCAAAAAATGTAATCACACTATCTCCAACACCAGGAACATTAGCAAGTTCAGAAGATTTTGCACAAAAACAACCCCGAACAGTACCAAAGCGGTAAAGAAGTTCTTTCGCTAGTGGCTTTGTATCCTTACGTGGAATAACATAGGTTAGCAAAAGTTCTAGTATTTCATAGTCTGCAATACCGTGTTGGTCTTTAAGTAATTTCTCTTTTAACCTTTGTCTATGCCCAATGGAATGATTTTTT
>CAYJFV010000378.1:0-1591 GCA_964369275.1 uncultured Desulfovibrionaceae bacterium | reverse complement strand
TTGCATTTTTCAAGGGCATTATTAAGTATGCAATATGCATAAAATTCTTTAGCGAACGAACAAGAACGACGCTTCTTGTGAAGTGAGGATTTTGTGTACGAAGTATCCAAAATCTTTATAAATAAAGTTGACGTGGGTTCTTAGGGAATTGACCTTCCCTAAGCCGTCGGAGACAAAAAAAAGAAAAAATAACTATGCAAGTTATAATGTCGTTACTTAACTTCCGATTGCGGCTATATCGTCAAAGATCTTTAGAGTTTCAGCGGCTTCTTCTTTATCCATAATGCGGATGATGTAGCCTGCGTGAACGATGGCATAGTCGCCAACTTTTGGGTCTTCTGGAAGGAGGGCTGCACCTACAGTTACGGTATTTCCTTCACTTAGTTTTACTTCTACATGAAGTGGGTCTACAATTTTTGTAATTTCTACTGGCACAGCTAAACACATAATAATTTCTCCAAGGTATTAATTTAGGTTGAAGTGCTGATGTTCAAGATTAATTATTCTAGCATCGGCAGGTATATTTAATTTAAAGCGTTCTTCATTATAGCTAGGTTCAACACTAATACTATTTACAAAAATTGTAAATACATTTCCATTTTCATGCATGCCAGATATTTTATAAGGATTTGTTGCCATATCTTTGTATGCAAAAGTTATTTCCCAGCCTTGAGTTGAAAATAAAATAGGCTTTGCATTTTCATCTAAAGTCCAAGTACCCATAAATGGGTTTTCAACGCTTTCATCTAGTTGAACACTAGCTCCGTTAAACATGCTTGAGAGGTTGTAATGCACATCATAAATATAATTATTTGAATTTGAGTACATATATGCATTTGTAAAGTACATACCATTTTCAGATAAAGGGAAAGTTCCTTGGAAAATTTTTCTTAATGTAAGTAAATTGAAGGGAATATCTATACCTAAAACATTTAAAGCAACAATTGTATTTTGATGTGTAAGCATAGTATTTTCTGAGGGAATAAAAAATTGTACATCGTCTAGGTTGATATTATTAGGATTTTTACCTTCATAAATATGAGCTAATGGCCCAAATGGTGAAAGAATATCAAGCCTAATTGGGTTAGACTCATTTCCCCATAAAACATAAGTAACGCGGTTAGTATTCCCTTCTTCACCAAAACGTAAAGAACCTTCTGCTTTGAAAGGGGTTAAAGGCGGTGTAGACTTAATATGCATATCCCAGTGTTCTTGAGCTTGCTGGGCAGTAAGTGAAATTATATCTACTGCTGTAGGGGGAGTAATTTCTTTATCAGCACAGGCGGATAAGAAAAGTGAGGTAAGTAAAACGAAGGTACATTTTAAATTATTTTTTATATTCATGTAATTCTCTAAGTTAATTCTACAATTTTTGTAATGCTTTTTGTATAGCTTTAGGGTTTTCAGGTTCACCTAGTAAAGCTTCTTGAAAGGCATCTTTTGCAATATCATCAAAACCTAATTCAAGTGCTATAAAGCCATAATGCTCTAATAAGGTAGCATCAACATGCCCTCTTTCTTGTTGAATAGCAATAGCTTTTCTAATAACTTCGTAAGCTTCATCATAATCGCCCATTCTAAATTGAATCCA
>CAYJFV010000377.1:0-1614 GCA_964369275.1 uncultured Desulfovibrionaceae bacterium | reverse complement strand
CTATTTTAGATTTATTTGTTTTTCAAAAGGCATGTGAAACTATTCAAAAATGGAATAAACTAGGGTATTCAGAAGATTTTACTGTATCTATAAATATTTCACGTAGTACATTAAAGGAAAAATACCTTATACGCGACTTGCTATTGACTCTTGAAGAGTTTGAAGTAGATATTTCGCGTGTAATAATAGAAGTAACAGAAACTATAGATGATTTAGAACAAGCTGCTTTAGCAAAAATTGTAAATGAATTTCAAGAAGCTGGTTTTTCAGTAGCCATTGATGATTTTGGTTCAGGCCATTCAAATTTCTCTGTTTTATCTAGCATTGAATGTAGAGAAGTAAAAATTGATAAAAGCCTAGTAGATAACCTTACAGACCCTAAAACGCAACTTCTAATTAAACACATGATTCAAATTTTTGCAGAAATGAACATAAATTATGCGGTTGCTGAAGGTGTTGAAACAAAGGAACAATTTGAAATATTAAGAAATTTAAATTGTACTACTGCACAAGGCTATTTTATTGATAAACCTTTATGTGAAGATGATTTGATTAAAAAATATCTGAAAAAAAATATGTAATTATTCTGTAGTAAATATTAAAAAAGGGAAGTATATAACTTCCCTTTTTCTTATTCATATAAAGTTATACTGCTATCTGGTATATTTTTATTTTTGAATCTATTAATCATAACATCAATAGCTTGTGGGTTTTTATCAACTAATAAAGCACTTCTATCAAGCATATAGGCAGATTCGCCAATAGTTCCACTTCCTGCAAAAAAGTCGCATACAGTTTCGCCAGGGTTTGAGTGTACTTTTATAATTCTATCAATAATAGCACGCGGTTTTTGAGTAGGGTAGCCAGTTTTTTCTTTGCCATTAGGACTTACAATAGTATTCCACCATACATCAGTTGGTGTTTTACCACGCTTTGCTTTTTCTTTGCCAACTAAATTTGGTGCCATATAAGGAATACGGTCAATTGCATCATAGTTATACGTATATTGCTTTTTATCTTTTGTGTACCAAAAAATATTATCGTGCTTAGCACTCCATTTCTTTTTTGATCTTGCACCATAATCATAAGACCAAATTATTTCATTTTGAAAACAATCACGTCCAAAAACTTGGTCAAGCCAAATTTTACAATTATGTGCTTCACGGTAGTCAATATGAAAGAATAAGGAACCTGTTGGTTTTAAAATTCTAAACGCTTCTTCTATACGTGGATAAATAAAGCCTTCAAAATCTGCAAAAATATCATCATAATCTTTTGAGCCAATTTTTACAGTTTTATACCTTTTACCTTGGAAACCAAGCCTATCACCAGAATCATCTTGTACAGTTTGTAATTGAGTACGTTTTTGCTTGCGGCCTGTATTAAAAGGCGGGTCTATATAAATTAAATCAACAAAAGATGAGGGTAATGATTGTAATATAGGCAAGTTGTCGCTTTGATATAAGGTGATATGTGGCATGGTATCCTCATAAAATTTTGTAAAAAATTAGTTCACAGTAAGTAAAAGGAAGCCGTTTTTGCCACACTTTATTTGATATGTGCCTTTAGCTAAAGGTGCTTTATCGTCTAAAGACTTTTCACCATTTACTGTAA
>CAYJFV010000376.1:0-1614 GCA_964369275.1 uncultured Desulfovibrionaceae bacterium | reverse complement strand
TACAGAAGGTAAATTCAAGGTGCAAGAAATCTTTTTATCGGAATATACAAAGTCAAAAAATGTAACAAGTGAAGAAATTCTTATGCTTGCAAGTGCTTTAGAAGCAAAATCTGAACATCCTCTTGCGGAAGCTATTATAGACTCTTATAAGGAAATAAGCGAAGAGGTAAACCCTCTTATCGAAAATGTAGAAAATTTTCTGGCTCATACTGGTCTAGGTATCGAGGGTACAATTAATGGAACTACGTATTATCTTGGAAATCAGAAGTTTATAGAGAAAAAATCTAAGGTAGATGGAAAGCTAGTACCGCACGCAATACGCGAAAGTGGAAAGGGTAGAAGTTTAATGTTCTTGGCAGATAAAGAAAGATGTATAGCCTTCCTTTCTGTAGCAGATACTATATTAGATAGTACAAAAGAAGCAATTACAGTATTAAAAGATATGAATTTGCAAGTTGTAATGCTTACGGGTGATAATAAACTAGTGGCAGAAACAATAGCTAAAGAAGCGGGAATAGAAAAAATTTATGCAGATTTGCTGCCAGAAGAAAAAGTAAATACAATACGTGAACTACAAGCAAGTGGGCATAAGGTTGCTATGGTGGGCGATGGCATAAACGATGCACCAGCACTAAGCGGAGCAGATTTAGGCATAGCTGTTCATAGCGGAACAGATGTAGCGATAGAATCGGCAGATATGGTACTAATGCGTAAAGATTTAAAAAGCATAGCAACTGCATTAAATCTTTCAAAGGCGACTCTAAGAAATATAAAACAAAACCTATTTTGGGCATTTTGCTATAACGCTTTATGTATTCCTGCGGCAGCTGGCATACTATATATGTTCGGTGGCCCTTTGTTTAATCCATCTCTTGCGGCACTGGCTATGGCGTTTTCATCAGTTTCAGTTGTAATGAATGCCTTAAGGCTTAAAACGTTCAAGGAAGTTAGCTAGAAATTGTCTTTGTAAGTATCTGAATTTATGGATATTAAAATAAAATATAATATTTTATAATTATTCGCTTGACATTTTATAAGAAATCATAGATAAAGACTTTCCGCTGTTGCTGAGTCGACGGTGGCGAGGGTTACGAAGGTAACTTTTGTATTTTGAAAATTTCAAATTTTTAGTAAAAAAGTTCTTGACAATGGGAACGAATTTTATTAGAAAGATGAACCGCACGAAAGTGCAAATTGATTTTTGAAAAAATAAATTTTCTATAAAAAAGTTCTTGACATTGAGTTGAGAATGGAATAGAAAAGCAAGCCGAGCTTAGAACGGTTTTTGTAATTTGGTTTTAGTTTTTGATATGGGTTTGATTACTTTAGATATTGAAATGTAATAAAAATAAATTAGAAAAATAAAATAAAAAAGTTCTTGACAATCGGAGCGAGATGTGGAAGTATCCACTTCGCACTTTGAGAGTCGAGAGATTTTTTTTGCTAAGTGTGGCGTAAAAAAATAATTGAGAGATTATTTTTTTATTGACAAGGGTTACGAAGTTTGATATTCTGAGTAACCGCAGTAATGCACTGCTAATTTGACAAGTGAAGAGTGAGTAGGAATAATAAAGATAAGCAATAGCTAGACTATTGCAACAATAGTAATATGTA
>CAYJFV010000375.1:0-1632 GCA_964369275.1 uncultured Desulfovibrionaceae bacterium | reverse complement strand
GAGTTAAAATGAAACTATTATCTACAAAAAACATTACAAATTATTGTAAATATATTTTTCTTGCATTTTCTTTTGTTAGCATTTGTGCATGCTCCTTTGCACCAGAATATGTAAGCCCCGAAGTTGATTTACCTAATACATTTCACTCTTCATCTACCGAAGTAAATAATAATATAAGTCAGCACGAGCTTAGCAATTGGTGGACAAAACTAAATGATGAACACTTAAACCTTGCCGTTGAAACAGCACTAAATAACAATTACGACTTAGCAATAGCCGCTGAACAAATTATGCAATCTCAAGCATACCTTGGTATAAGCAAAGGAAGCCTACTTCCAACTATAGGAGCTGATGCCAGTGCAACACGCACAAAAACATCAAAATCGCAAACGCTAAGCGTAAACACTCCACTATTTAGCTTTTCCTCAGAAAACCCAGCAAATAGTTTTAGTGCAAGCTTGCAAGCGGCATGGGAACTTGATTTTTGGGGAAAATACAGAAATGCAACAAAAGCCGCAAGAAGTGATTTACTTGCAACTGTATACGGGCAAGAGGCTCTAAAAACAAGCCTTATTGCAAGTACCGTTGATGCCTACATTACCTTACTAGCCCTACAAGAAAAATATATAATAGCAAGTAATACCCTAACCACAAGGCAAGAAGCATTAACAATTTATACCGCAAGATATGATGCAGGAATACTAAATGAACTCGACTATTTACGTGCCTCAACAGAAGTTGATAGCGTTCGTACAACTTTATATACCTTAGAATACCAAATTGCTAACGCACAAACAGCTTTGCAAACTCTTATGGGTGAAACCCCACGCGAACTTATGGAAATGACAAGCATAATTGGAAAAAATAAAAGCTTGCCACTTGCCCCGCAAATTCCCATGGGACTACCCTCAGAATTACTAGAAAGACGCCCAGATATACTTATTGCTCAAGAACAAATAAAATCAGCTAACTATCAAATCGGTGTAGCAAAATCTGCCTATTTCCCATCAATTTCACTTACTGGTTTACTTGGCTTGCAATCAGATGAGTTATCAAATTTATTTGATAGTAGTTCAGGTATGTGGTCTTACGGTGCAGGGCTTGCCACGCCAATTTTTCAAGGCGGTAAAATTAGAAATAATGTAAAACTTAACGAAGCAAAAGCTCGCGAAGCTGTACTAAATTATCAAAAAACCGTGCAAATAGCCTTTAAAGACGTAAGAATGGCTCTTTCAATTCAAGAATCAATAGATAATGTTATGTTCTCGCTTGCAAAAACTGTCTCTGCACTAGATAAAGCCTCGAACTTAGCACAAGTTCGCTACGATAACGGTTTTGATTCCTACCTTGAAGTCCTTGACGCTCAACGTTCACTCTTCAATGCACAAATTCAATTAGTAGATGCAAAAGCTTACCAACTAAGCAACTTCGTGAACCTAGCAAAATCTCTTGGCGGTGGCTGGGATAAAGAAAAATTGCATAGTGATAAAAAAGAAGAAAATTAAAGTGATAACTTATTAATAAGAAGATATTATTTTTTCTCTCCGAGGGCTAAAGGGACTAAGCCCCTTTAGCCGTCGGAGACAAAAAAAGAAAAAGAAAAGTTGTATGGTACTACAATAAGGAATACCG
>CAYJFV010000374.1:0-1633 GCA_964369275.1 uncultured Desulfovibrionaceae bacterium | reverse complement strand
AATAAAATCTGAGCTGTGAGCATAAGTGAAGAAGAGTGTGTTGGTTGAACATCTAAAATTCTACGTAAATTACTTAATGCAGATTCAGAGCTGTTTGTGCGGTGCATTGCACTAGATAGATAATATAAACCATCTACAGTAGGGCCACGTTGAACTGATTGCTGAAATAAGTTTCTTGCATTTGCATAATCGCCATAATCAAAGGCAATCATGCCTGCAAGCAAATATTCATAAGAGTTAGAAGTAAAACTTCTTTGCATAATAGAATGTACTTCTTCAGCTTCTTCTATTTTACCTTGTCTTATAAGAAGGGCACCTAATGAATACGCAACGCTTGCTTGATCAGGGTGAAGGCTAATAAGTTTTCTGTAGTCAGCTTCTGCAATAGCATAATTTCCAGTATCTTCTGAAACTAAGGCACGCAATTGTAAAGCATTTGTATTTTCTGGGTCTTTACTTAGTATAGAATTTATTATCTCTAAACCATCATCAATGCGAGCTTGTGATAGATATAGACTAGCAAGGTTAATTTGAGAAGAAATTCTGCTAGGATCTAATTTAAGAGCTTCTTTATATGCTTGTTCAGCTTCACTAATTCTATCTAAATATCTTAGGTTTGTGGCAACAAGTTCGCGAGTATTCGCATCTGGTTGTTGCAAGTTTTCAATTTGTGCTAAATATTCTAAAGCTTTTTCTGGCTGTAGAGTATTAGAATAGAAATTTGCTGTAGACATAAGAAGATCAATATTATTTGGTTGTTGCAATAGGCACTTTTTAAGTTCTTCTTCTGCTTGTGTGTTTTTACCTGATTCGATATACGCTTTAGCTAAGTTTAAGCGTAACTCAAAATTATTTGCATCATTTTCTAGTGCATTTTTGAAGAAAACAATAGCACCATTAGGGTTGCCTTCTTCCATTAATTTTAAACCTTCAGCTTGAAAATCTTCTGTGTTATTACTGTTACAGGCTGATAATGTAAGCATTAAAGCAATAACTGCAGAAGTGCAAAAAGGTGTACTTTTATTGATAATTTTTTTATTAAATAATGTTTTCATAACATCTCCCCTTGTTTTGAACACAAATAAACTGTACTAAACAAATGTGAGTTGGGTAGTATCTTGAGGTATAAAAATAATAACCTAATAAAGCAAAATCTGCTAATTTCAAGATGTTTCTAAAATAACCTCAACTCTAATACACTGTAAAATACAAATTGGATACATTAACTTTGTAACATATTGTTTCAAGCTATTAAAATAACTTATTAATTAAATTCTGTGTAAAATCAAACAAAAACAACCAGTTTCAATACAATATTATATAAAATTAATAACATTAAAACCTTTTTTTTGCAAATTAAAAAAAATTAAAATATATAAAGCTTTTCAGTTACTTATTGGAATATTACAAAATGTGTATTGTTTACAAAAAAAATAAAATAATACTAGTAATTGTTACTAAATATAAAAAATCACATGTAGTATAAAAAATTATTTTAAACTACATGTGATTTATGAACGATTTTAAAACTATTTACTTAAATTAGCATACCAATTTGCTGCTAGTTCTAGGCCTTGTTTTATATTAAATTGAGGGTCATAACCTAATAAAGTTTTTGCTTTATTAATATCTG
>CAYJFV010000373.1:0-1652 GCA_964369275.1 uncultured Desulfovibrionaceae bacterium | reverse complement strand
TAATATAAAAAATACTGTTGGAGTAAGAAGAAAAGTGAATACCATTGAACCAACCATACCACCAATAATAACAGCACTCATAGAAGATTTCATAGCATCAGGTGAATACATTTGAGGTACCATACCAAGTATAACTGCAATTGATGTCATTAAAATCGTACGAATTTTAGTTTCATAACCATCCCAAAGAGCATCTTTAATACTTAAACCAAATTTAGTTATTTTTGTAACTGCATTTTCAACAATTAAGATAGAATTGTTTACTGACAAGCCAATAAGCATAATCATTGCAAGCATTGATGGCATACTTATGGTTGAATCAGATAAGAAAAGCATTACAAAAACACCAGCAAATGAAGTTACAATAGATGTTGCAATAGTAAATGGGTGTAAATAGCTATTTAAAACAGCTGCAAGTACCATATAAGTTAGCAATACTGCAAGAATAGCCGCTTGTAGAAGTTCTTGGTTTGAATCAGCTGCCATATCTGCATTACCGCTATAGTAGAATCCATAACCTGGTTCAAATTCTATTTCTTCCATAATTTGACTGATTTGAGCTTGCACTTGACTAAGCGTGCTAGCACCTAAGTAGCCAGATATTTCAATAACACGTTCTTTGTCACGCCTACTAATTTCTGAAAATGCTTTTACTTCAACTATACTGCCAAGTTCACTTATAGGAATTAACCCTTTAGGTGAAGCAATGTAAATATTTTCAAATACATCTTCACTATTTCTTGAGTATTCATTTAAAAGCACATTAATATCGTAAGTTTCGCCGCTATCTCTAAACCCATTTGACGTATCACCAAATACAGAAGCTCTTACTGCTGAAGCAATTTGTGCATTATTTACACCATATAAGTTTAGTTTTTCTTGATTTGGTATAAATCTTTTTTCATTTTTAGGTAATTGATAAGAAGAATTTAGTGAACGAAATACTCCTAAATCCTGCATTTTTTGTTTTATTTCTTCTGAATATTTAATAAGCGTATCATAGTCTTTACCATATAAGTTTAACGCAATATCAGCCCCACCAAAACCTGAGCCAGCTCCACGCATAAAATCTACCGAAATTTCAGGTATGTGTGCAGTTTCTTCAACAAACATTTCAATTAATTGCACATCAGATACTTCTGGTCTTTGGGCAAGTGGAATAAGGTTTACTTGCAAGTTTGCGTTTGTACTTCCGTTTTCACCTATTCTTGCTACTGTTGAAAATACTTCAGCATGTTTTCTAACTATTTCATCTATTTGAGCTGTTTTTTCTGCAGTTTTTTCAAGAGTAGAACCTTGAGGAGTTTTTATAACTATATTTATTTCATCAACATCACTAATAGGTGCAAATTCAACCCCCACATAAGACATAAGCGAAATAGAACCATACATAATAGCAACTGCTAAAGCCACGGCTATAATTTTAAAACGCCAGAAGAAGTTGAAAAAAGGCCTATAGCTATTTACAAAAAAGTCATTAATGCCCTTAGCTATTCGTTCGCCAATGCCATTATTACTTGGCTTCATTAGTTTTGCAATAAGCATAGGGGTTAGCGTAAATGAAATAACAATTGATAAAAATGTTGCATATACAACAGTTAAACCAAATTGAATCATAAACATACCTGTCATACCGCCCATAAATGCAATAG
>CAYJFV010000372.1:0-1676 GCA_964369275.1 uncultured Desulfovibrionaceae bacterium | reverse complement strand
TAGCGAACGAACAAGAACGACGCTTCTTGTGAAGTGAGGATTTTGTGTACGAAGTCGCCAAAATCTTTATAAATAAAGATGACGTAGGTTCTTAGGAGCTGTCCGCTCCTAAGCCCTCGGAGAGAAAAAAAAGAAAAATTGATATAATCCTACAAATTGAAATGAGCTGTTAAATAAAAGCTAAGACTATATTATTACTTGACTATAAGTATGTAATTTTGTAATCTACAAGGGAAGTTTTTTCAAGTTTTGGTATGCTGTTTGCATAGTAAAAATAAAAAATTCGAGGTGAAGAATGTCTTCAGTAAATAATGTATCATCACATTCATCTAATTCATCATCAAATGTTGATGAAAAGCGTGATGTATCGAACGATGAAAAAGATGCTTTTAAAAAGGCTTTACATGAGAAAAGTGCTTTAGCTGATAATAATGAAAAGCTTAAATCTCTTTTAACAAAGAATGAAAAGGCATTATCTGCATCGATATTGAAAAACCAAGAAGCTTCAAGTGAGCAATCTAAGATGTCAACTGATAGCATGTCGGCTGAGAGTATGATGGCTTCATTATTTAATGCTCAAAATCAAGCTGGAAATAGTATGAATAAAGATATTACGGCGGCTAGTGGTGCTAGTTCTAATCTTTCTTCTGATAGCGTGCAAGAAATTGCAGATAGAATACTTACAGCAACTAAGGCAGATGGTTCACAAGAAGTACGTATTTCATTAAGTGATAAGGCTTTAGCTGGAACAGAAGTTACTATTAATCGTGCTTTAGATGGTCAACTATCGGTTCAATTTAATACTAGTAATGCAAATTCATTTCAAACTTTAGTTGCTGCACAAGATGCTTTGAAAGAGGCTTTAAATCAAACAAATACAGATGTTAAAGTTGAAGTTCATAACGATAGTAATAATGCTGATAGGGAATCTCAAGGAAAGTTTGAATACTCTAGTCAGGAAGATGAAGCATAAAAAACTCTATAACTTGAATATATGGAATAGCTATATATGAAAAAATCATACACAAGCCTTGAAGCTGTATTGCACAATTTACTTGTACTACATTTTGATAGTTTAGAGTTTAATGTTGCAAATACAAATTGTAAAATTTCTTATTTTCCACAAGGTTTTGATTTTCAACCTGAACTAACTAGTTATATTTTAGCTGGGCAAGATGAAGTTAAACTTGAATTTTCTTCAATGCTTCCTTTGTCATTACACGAGGATATGAGAAACATATCTAACTTTACTTCTTTGCCAATTGAATTACAGCAAGCTTTATTTGAGTATATTTTTGAAAAGAATTTACGTACTTTTTCATCTAAAATTAATTTGCCTTTATCATTTTTAACATCACCAAATTCTAATGAAGAAAGCTATCCTTTTGTTTTTCAAGTTACAATTGGAAGTGAATTTTTGTTTATGCGATTATGGCTAACTGAAAATATTGCTTCATTTTTAATGCCTATATTGAAAAATCTACCTGCTAAGAAAAGGTCTTTGAAATATACAAACTTTAATTGCTCTTTCTTAGTTGGTTCAATGGATTTAGAGATTGATGCAGTAAAAACGCTTGCTGTTGATGATGTGTTACTTCCTAATAATTTAACGCATATTGGGCAAGAAAAGCATGTTTTTTTAAAAATATTCGCAACAGAAAATCCTAATAATTTTG
>CAYJFV010000371.1:0-1683 GCA_964369275.1 uncultured Desulfovibrionaceae bacterium | reverse complement strand
GCATATAATGCTGTTGCTGTTGATATGGCTCTTGGTGGTTCAACAAATACTGCACTGCATTTACCAGCAATTTTCAAAGAAGCTAACCTTACAGTAAACTTAGACTTATTCGATGTTGTAAGTAAAAAAACACCTAACCTATGTAAACTTTCACCTGCTGGGCATTATCATATTGAAGACTTACACGCCGCAGGCGGTATTCCTGCTGTTATGGCAAGATTGGCTGAAAAAGATATGGTGCACACAGATGTTCTAACCGCTATGGGTGAACCATTAAAAGACGTGCTTCAATTTGCAAAAGTGCTAGACGATGATGTTATTCGACCACTTGATAAAGCCTACTTACAAGAAGGCGGCATTGCAATTTTAAAAGGCAATTTAGCTGAACAAGGTGCGGTTGTAAAACAAAGTGCTGTTGCTCCTGAAATGCGTTTTAGAGAAACAACTGCTCAAGTATTTGATAGCGAAGAAGAAGCAACAGAAGCAATTTTAGGCGGAAAAATTAAAGCGAACGATGCGGTAATTATTCGTTACGAAGGCCCTAAAGGCGGCCCTGGCATGCGTGAAATGCTTACACCAACTTCAGTAATTGCCGGTATGGGGCTTGATAAAGACGTACTACTAATTACCGATGGTAGATTTTCTGGCGGTACACGTGGTGCAGCTGTAGGACACGTTTCACCAGAAGCAGCCGAGGGCGGACTTATTGGTTTAGTTGAAACTGGTGATACTATTGTTATTGATATAGACAAACGTTTATTAGAACTAAAAGTTGATGAAGAAACAATTGCAAAACGCCGTGCTAACCACACACCAAAATCAATGAATACAAATTCACCATTCTTAAAACGCTATGCACGCTCAGTAAGTTCTGCGGCTTTAGGCGGAGTACACGAATAGTATTTTATTATTAATATATCTTATTAATAAAAATTATTAATATAAAAAGGGAGGTTTATACCTCCCTTTTTACTTTCTCAATAAATGATTTTTGCTATGGTTAGAATTTGCTGATTACACCTAATTTATAATGTTTGTTGCGAATAATGCTCTTTACCACAATTTGGGCAAACTGCTGTTACATTTTGCATATCCATGAACTGTGCAGAATTGCCTTGAAAAGCACCAGGAATAACATGCGGAACTTCATATTGCTGTTTCACATTTTGAACTCCACTAAGTTCTAGACCAAGCTTAGCAGACATGTATTCCATTGGTTTTACATTTCCAGTAATTGCCATAATTTGGAAAAGTGTTTCAGCCCCTAATTTTGCTCCAGTGTCGTAAGGATTTACTTCACGTAACAATGTTGAATAAGGTTTGCCCAACGCTTTTGCTAAATCTTTTGCTGCCATTGGGTTATCCAGTACCAAGTTGTGAATAATGGTTGAAAATTCACTTTGCATAATAATGCCTCCATCTTTTAGGTTCTGCTCATGTTCTGAGCCACTTATTATTTAGTATTATCTACGTTCATTATCATGTCAATAAATTATAGATTATTTATAATTGAATATCGAATATTTATAACTTTCAAAATAACTATAGAATAATAGCAAATACCCCACAAAGTAGCTTAAACAGATACTTTTAACACAATCAAACTGACTAATAACAATAATTATTATCAATGAGTTTTCTTATAAATATCTATATTCAACATAAGCAATTAAGTCAAGCATT
>CAYJFV010000370.1:0-1690 GCA_964369275.1 uncultured Desulfovibrionaceae bacterium | reverse complement strand
AATTTCTGTTTTATAACGGCGTTTTGCTTTTTCAACTGAAAGTTCAATATGTAATTGCCCCATGCCTGAAAGTAGCACATCGCCCGTTTCATCATCACGTTCTAGTTTTAGTGTGATATCTTCTTCAAGTACCTTTTGAATTGCCGCAAATACTTTATCTTCTTCGCCTTTATTTTGAGCCGCTAAAGAATAGGTAATCATTGGGTTAGCTAAGTTAGGTTTTGCAAGAGTGAAAGGAACTTTTTCATCAGCTAGAGTATCACCAGTATGTGTATTTTTTAGCTTAGAAACAGCAACAATTGCACCAGGGTAGAGTGTATCTTTACAAGGTGTTTGGTTTTTACCTGTAAGATATGAAATTGAGCTTAATCTTTCATTTTCACCAGTTTGCATATTTTTTAGCGTAGAATCGCTAGAAATTGTTCCCGAAAGAACGCGTAGCATTGTTAATTGCCCAGCAAATGGGTCGGCAATAGTTTTGAAAACAAAACACGCCGCCGCTTCACTTTCGTTAGATTCGCGTTCATCAGCTTCTTCGCTTAAAAAAGATGCCCTATCTTTTGGTGAAGGAAGGTATTTTTCAATAGCTTCTAATAGTCTTGTTCCGCCTCTGTTTTCAAGGGCTGAACCCATAACTACAGGTAATAAGTCGCCACTAAGTACGCCTATTCTTAAGCCTTGTTCAATTTCTTCATTAGTAAGAGTACCCTCTTCAAGGTACTTTTCAATAAGCATTTCATCGCTTTCAGCAATATTTTCAATTGAAGTATCACGCATTAGGGTTACTTCATCTAGCAAATCAGCGGGAATTTCGCCCTCTTTTACGTTTACATCGCCATCGTAAAAATAAGCTTTTTGTTTGAAAATATCTACATAACCAAGTAGCTTTTCATCTTTTACTATTGGTGAGTAAAGTACAACAGGACTTGCCAAAAGCGAGGTAGATAAGCCATTTATAGCGTTATCAAAATCTGCTCTTTCTCTATCCATTTTATTAATAAAGGCTATGGCAGGTAGTTGTTGGTTTCGCACGTGTTGCCATATTTTTTTAGTAAGTGGGCGAACACCGTCTACCGCATCTACCGTAAGTACAACACTATCAACTGCTTGTAATAAATAATCAATATCGCCACTAAAATTATCATCACCTGGAATATCAACAAGGAAATGTCTATTTTTATTATGTAGCCATGTTGCAAAGCCTACTTGAATTGAGGCTCGTCTTTTAATTTCTTCTGGTTCATAGTCTAGGCTGGTTGTGCCTGCTTCAATAGCACCTAGTCTATCCACATTATTTGTTTGGTAAAGAAGCATTTCAGCTAAAGAGGTTTTACCAGACCCCCCAGTACCCACAAGGGCAAAAGTTCTTTGCATTTCCCAAGTATTTGACATAAAATCTCCCTTCACAAAAAAAACGTTAAAAAGTTTATATCGGTAAGGCATTTCTTTCCTTGACGTTCAAAGAAAGCAATATGTAAAACATTGTTATATGTAACTAGAACATACACAATTTTTTACAAATTGGGAATAGTTTTTTACAAAGAAAATAAAATTTTCTTGTTAAATTGGTTTATTAGCTGATATAGAGTGTATTTTAAAGCTAGATTGCCTTGATTAATGTTTCTTCATTTCTTTATTTACTGCATGAACAGCTCTGCTTGTTTTATGCGTATTTGATTTTTTGAATTGT
>CAYJFV010000369.1:0-1700 GCA_964369275.1 uncultured Desulfovibrionaceae bacterium | reverse complement strand
GGGATTCTAAAGGGACTTAGTTCCTTTAGCCCTCGGAGAGAAAAAAAGAAAAAATCAATATAAATTCTAATTTATTATTCTGCTTCAATAAATACCATATTTTCGTTAGCTAAGCCAATAAGAACAAATTTATTATTTTTATATTTAAAAATTCCATATTTTGCATTCTCATACAGTTTAGCACTGCCTTCTTCAAAGAAATAGCTTGAAGTAAGGGGAAGTGTTACTTGTGTATTTGTATGGCTAAATGAAAGTAAAATTTCGTTACTACTAAGCTTTTTTTCACTCGTATTTATGCTTTTGAAGTGAGCAATATCACTATTATCAAGTTCTAATATTGCTTCTGCTTGAATAATTTTAGCCTGTTCACTTGTATCTAATAATGTATCTTCTATAGCTGTTTCAAGGGTATAGCGTAAGTCCATATAATCGCCTTGCATAAGTGAACGCGGGTCGTAGGGGGCTAGTTCAAACAAGACAGTTTGCCCATCATCAATAATACTTTCTTGCTTAAAAATACTGTAGTTGAAAAAGATTAGAACAAGTATTGTATTTAGAAAGAGTATATATTTACGCATGTTTAAATACCTCTTTATTTAAAGCAGAAAAAGTAAGTAGGGCAGTGCCACTTAAAAATAATAACATAGATTTTGCAAGTAAATTAATATCTAATTTATAATAATATAAAGGAATAATTAGCATTGAAAAATAAATACTTTCACGTAAAAGTTCAATTTTTTCAAAATATAGTGCAAGAAGCAACATAACAGCAATATATAAAAGTGCGTACGCTTCAAAATATACCAATATAGCAAAGCAAAGAAGCGAGAAAGCAAAGAGTAAAGGCTTATTTTTGTAAATATTTTTAATATCTATATTGGTATGAGTCTTTTTTGCATATAAAAAGTAAAGTATTGCTACCCAAATAGATAAAATAATAGAAAAGAGCGAGTAAAAAGATATTGCAGCTTTCTCAAAAGACAAAAAGCCAACTAATAAAGACATAGTTTTTATGCTAAAACTTATATATAAAGCCCTAATAAAAGGAGCAAGTGCAGGTATTTTCTTTTCTAATTGAAGTGTAAAAGTTAGAATAATCAACATAATTGCAAGCATAAGTAATAGCAAAACATTATCATCATATACGCTTGAGCTAATAAAGGCCAGTGTAATTAAAGAAATTAATATACGTGAACCCGCGTATTTCAAAAATGGATATAAAATATTACTAAGTATTGCAAAAATAAAGGCTGCAATATATAAAGGAGTATTAAATTCTTCTAAAAGTGCAAAAGCTATAAAAATATAGCCCTGTAACAATAGGGTAACACCTAAATAAAGCATGAAAAAAGAACTTGTATTTTTACTAATAAGTATATGTATAGTTAAAGAGGCTATTAAAGCTAAAATACCGAAGATTAAAAAGAAATATTCACTACGAAAAAAGCCCTCATAGAATAAAAAGGCTAAGGCTGTACAAACACAAACGCTTATAAAAGCACTTACTGCTGTAAATATTTTCATTATGGGCGGTGCATTATGACTGATATTTTCTTTGCTAGTAGGTGTAAGGTGTTGTTTTTTTGAAGTATCGTCTTGTGTAGTAATACTATTTTCTTCATCTGACACAGTATTTTTTTCTTCAAAAACAAACTCTTCTTCTTTTTGTTCGCGGGGCTTGTATAAAGAACCAAGAAGAA
>CAYJFV010000368.1:0-1707 GCA_964369275.1 uncultured Desulfovibrionaceae bacterium | reverse complement strand
GAAACTGTTTTAGCCTATTTTGCCCCTGTTAATGCTGGTGGTTATCTTGATAAAAGTGTTATAGTTGCTTTTACCTCCATAGAAAGACTAAAAATAAAAGAACAAGAAGATATACAAAAAATTATTGTTGAAACAGGTGAACACTTTAATAGTTTAGAACTATATCCAAATGCTTTTATTTCATTAGTTAAAGATAAAGATGAAGCACTATTACACCGCGGTGTTGATGTAAACTTAAGAGAGTTAAACTACGCTTTTAGTATTGCCTCGCTAGACCAATCAATTACGCTAAAAAACCACTTAATAAACGACTTAGGCTATTTTATTCAAATTGCTTATCTAAAACCTTTAGATTGGTACATTATTTTTGGTGTGCCAGTAGAAGAATTAGAAAAAATAGGGCAAGATATTGTAATTAACCAAGTAATTTATTCAATAGCTCTTACTATTTTAGCATTAATTATAAGCTTAGTAATTTTATTGAAAACTATAAAACCACTTGAAATGTTAACAAAAAAAGTTCAAGAATTTGCAACAGTTAATATGGCATCAGAAAAATCATTGAATTTATTTGCTGAAAGTTTATCTGCCACAACAAATGATGAAATAGGTTTATTGACTAAAAGTATAAGAAATTTATCAATTGAACTTTCTACTCAGGTTACGCATCTAGTTGATGTAACAAGTTCGCAAGAACGCTTGCAAGGTGAGCTAAATGCTGCTCGCGACATTCAAATGGACATTCTAAATTCACCTAAAAATGCACCACATGAAGATATTTTTTCATCAGCTTTCTTTTTAGAGCCTGCAAAAGAAGTTGGCGGTGATTTATATGAATATAAAAAGTTAGATGATGGGCGTTACCTTCTTGTTATAGGCGATGTTTCTGGTAAAGGTGTTGGGGCTGCATTATTTATGTCTATGGTTGTTACTATTATTAGGTTTGCCTTTATGGTAAGTTCTGACTTAGGTAAAGGTATCAATAACTTGAATAATCTATTAGCATCTCATAACGATTCTAACATGTTTGTAACTCTATTTGCAGCTATATTTGACCCTAGAAATGGTGAAATTGAATATGTAAATGGGGGGCATTGTCCACCACTAGTTATTAATCAAAAAACTAATGAACTTAGAATGTTAGAGTCTTTAAGTGGCCCAATGGTTGGCGTATTTGAAGATACTGACTATACTGTTTATAAAGATGTTATACACCAAGATGAACGTGTTTTAGTTGTAACTGATGGTGTTACAGAAGCTATGAATATTAATTTAGAATTGTTCTCTGATGAAAGGCTAGCTGATTTTATCAAAGAAAATAGTAAAAAAATTCCACAAGAATTAATAAATGCTTTATATAATTCAATTTTAGAATTTAGAGGTGAAGCAGAACCATCTGATGATATAACAATTTTATCATTTGATAGACAAGGCAAAAACTAAGAGGGGAGTATGAAAGAACAATTTTCTTTTATAATGCAAAAACTATCAGAAGCATCCGGTTTTTATTGCAATTGTAATTCAAATGATACAGTTGCAGCACTAGAGCAGGACGGCTGGCAAATAAATTGTATGTACAATAATATTGATAATGCTATTATCATGCAAATTGGCGTAGGAATTGTTCCAGCACATAATAAAGCAGAATTTTTTGAAACATTAATGCTTTGGAATAATGGTTTAAACTTCACAAATTCTTTTAGTTTT
>CAYJFV010000367.1:0-1710 GCA_964369275.1 uncultured Desulfovibrionaceae bacterium | reverse complement strand
AACTAACTTATAAAGAACAAGATAGAATTTTTAGGCTAATTCCAGCTCTACATAAGGTTGAATTTGTGCGTTATGGCTCGGTTCATAGAAATACTTATGTAAATGCACCTGAAATTTTAGCAGAAGACTTGTCATTAAAAGTTGATAAAAATATTTTTATGATTGGGCAAATAACAGGCGTTGAGGGTTATGTTGAATCAATAGCAACAGGGCTTTGGCTTGCAAAAAACTTAATTGCTAAAGAAGAAGCTAAACAGCTAAACCCATTGCCAGTAACAACAGCTTTAGGCGGTTTGCTAAACCATTTGAAGATAGAAGTTAAGAACTTTCAGCCCTCTAATGCACATTTTGGACTTATGCCTGAATTTGAAGGCCGTGTAAAAAAGAAAGACAGAAAAGCCCTACTTGCACAGCGTGCAAAAGAAGATTTCTTGGCATGGAAAGAAGAAAATCTATAAATTCAAATTAAAATTAATTAAACTTGCAAATGCAATATTGACGACTTGAATTAAAGTATTATATCATTGCAGACATATTTTTTACATTTTTGGAAGGAAATAATAATGAAAGAACGTTACGATAATATCGAGGAATATATAGCTGATTTACAATCAGAAATCGAAGGTAACCCAGACTGTGCGAACCATCACTACAACCTTGGTTTAGCACTTCTTTCTGTTGGCGATATGACTGCCGCAGAAGCTTCGTTTTTAGAAGCTGTTCGTCAATCAACAAGATTAGCAGAAGCCTATGTTCAATTAGGCGGAATTTGCTTACACCGTGGCGACTATGAAGGCTGCCTAAACTACAATGAAGAAGCTAAAAATTGCCGTCCTAAATTTGCAATAGCTCAAGCAAATATTGGTTTTGCTCACTTACAAATGGGTAATATTGAAAAGGCTATTGCAGCTTTGAATAAAGCTTTAAAGTGGGATCCTAGCTTAGTTCAAGCTTTAACTACTTTATCATCAGCACATCTTATGGATAAAAACCCAGAAACTTGTTTGAAGTTAGCTAAAGAAGCACTAAGACTTCAACCTGCATTTGCCCCAGCTTGGCAAAACGTATCACTTGCTTACATGGAACAAGGTAATACTGCCGAAGCCCTAAAAGCAATGGATAAAGCCTTAGAATTAGGCTATGATGTGCCAACTGAATATCAAGAAGAAATGGCTCAGTACAGATAGTTTAAATTTTATATAAGTAAAAAAATGCAGGGCTAAATTACCTTGCATTTTATCATATTAATATAGTGTAAAAATCCTTGCACTTTTAAATATACGTATTAAAGTATCATTACAACAAATCATTGTATCACTTTATACAAGTAATATTCCGCTTTAAGGAGAATATATATGTGGGAATATACAGAAGCAGTTCACGAACATTTTTTAAATCCACGTAATGCAGGTGCATTAGACGATGCTAATGCTGTAGGCGAAGTTGGTAGCCTTGCATGCGGTGATGCACTAAAATTATATCTTAAAATAGATGAAAATGAAGTTATTACTGATGCAAAATTTCAAACTTTCGGTTGTGCATCAGCTATTGCATCATCATCAGCTCTTACAGAAATCATTATTGGCATGAAAGTAGACGCTGCTGAAAAAGTAACAAATAAAGAAATTGCGGAATATTTAGGCGGTTTACCACCTGAAAAAATGCACTGTTCTGTTATGGGTGAAGAAGCTTTAGAAGCGGCTATACGTA
>CAYJFV010000366.1:0-1715 GCA_964369275.1 uncultured Desulfovibrionaceae bacterium | reverse complement strand
CTTCATCATTCAAAGGTGAATAAATTTCTAAGCCGTATTTAAGACCCACTTCATAGTCTTCGCGTCCGTGACCTGGTGCGGTATGAACACAGCCCACGCCAGCTTCTAAGGTAACATGATCGCCTAAAACTATAGGTGACTTTCTATCATAAAATGGGTGGTTTGCTTCTAAATTTTCTAAGTTCTTCCCTTCGGTTGTGCCAAGAATTTCGTAATTTTCCCAGCCAAATATTTTAGCACTTTGTTCAACTAATTCATTAGCTAGAACATATTGCTTACCATCGTGAGCAACTAGGGCATATTCAAATTCTGGGTGAAGAGCAACTGCCATATTGTTTGGAAGAGTCCAAGGGGTTGTTGTCCAAATAACAACATAGGCATTTTCAGGCTCTGCCTTATCAAAAACTTTTTTTAGCCCAGCGTCATTAAAAGGAAAACGAACGTAAACTGATGAAGAAGTATGGTCAGCGTATTCAACCTCTGCTTCTGCTAAAGCAGTTTTACACGAAGCACACCAATAGATAGGCTTTTTACTTCTTACAAGCGAACCTTTTTCTACAAAGTTTGCTAACTCTTTAGAAGTAGCCGCTTCATAAGCAGGGTCCATACTCATATAAGGTTTTTCCCAAGTGCCAAGCACACCTAGGCGGATAAATTCTTTTCTTTGAATATCTAAATATTTTTGAGCATACTCGCGGCAAAGTTTACGCACAACATGAGCAGGAACAGTTTTTTTCTTTTCGCCTAATTGTAATTCAATTTTATGCTCGATTGGAAGCCCGTGGCAATCCCACCCAGGAACATATTCGGCTTTATAGCCCTGCATATTCTTGGATTTTACAATAATATCTTTCAAAATTTTATTTAAAGCTGTACCAAGGTGAATATTACCATTTGCATACGGAGGGCCATCATGCAAAACAAAAGTTCCCTTTTGCCCTGAATGGCTTACCATTTCTTTATATGCATCAATACTATCCCAAAACTTTAAAGTTTCAGGCTCTTTTTGGCTTAAATTCGCCTTCATCGGGAAAGAGGTTTTGGGTAAATTTAATGTACCTTTATAATCAGCTTTATTTTCAGACATGGTTTCACCTTAATAATTAAATAAATAGAAAGATACGTCCTTTACAGGCACTTGTCAAGTTTTTTAGAGTGTGCTTTTAAGCTTCATCACTTCATTCCTGTTTATAATATTATATCATTTTTTCTCTCCGAGGGCTAAAGGGCGGTCAAGCCCTACGAAACTAAGTCCCTTTAGCCCTCGGGGAAAAAAGACGAAAAAAGCCATAGCAAATATTATTTCGCCATGGCTTTATAAATATTGTATAAAAATGAATTTACATAGCATTACCAGCTAATGAAGTGTAGGCTAACCATGAATTGTAGCCTATATAAACGCACACTAAGCAAAAGCCTTCAAATCTATTAATTCTTCCTGGTTGTCCTTTACGGCTAATACCAAAAATAAATAAAGATAAAGTAAGTAAGCACATTACAACCATATCACGAGTAAGAATTTCAGGCATTAATTCAAAGGGTGAAATTGAACCAGCAATACCAACAACTGCTAATGTATTGAAGAGGTTAGAACCAATAACGTTACCTAAGGCGATATCGTGTTCATTTTTCTTTGCAGCCATAACTGATGAAGCAAGTTCTGGTAATGAAGTACCAAGTGCAACAATGGTAAGACCAATAATAACATCGCTTAC
>CAYJFV010000365.1:0-1719 GCA_964369275.1 uncultured Desulfovibrionaceae bacterium | reverse complement strand
AATGTTTATCAATAAGCCCATAAAAGCCAATAATTGGTTTTTGTATATTTTCAAGTTCTACAGGGCATTCCTGCTTTTGAGAAGCTTTTTTAAAGTGTGGAATATCAACACCATGCGTTAACAATTTTGTTTCTTCCTTACCATTTGTGCGTGACTTACACAAAGAATCGGAAACAGCAAAAACCAAGTCTGACTTTTCTAAAAGCTCATCTTCTAAAGCTTGCACAAGCTTAGGTTGGTTCATACCAGGCCAATTTATAAAATCATCAACGCAGTAGTATACAGCGAGTATTTCATTTAGTTTGCCAATATAATCAGCAGCTAAGGGTTGAGTTGTAAGCAAAATAGGTTCAGAAAAACCCCATTCTTTTGAAGCATCTAAAACAGCATTTACAACACTTTTTGTATTATATGCACGTATTGATGAATACATATTATATGGTATCATAAAAGGTGAAATAATGCGTAAATTAGGATGTAGTGAAGTTTCGTTACTTGTATTTTTTTGTGGGCTAAGCCAAGAAGAAATTTTACCAACAGCTCGTTTAAAATCGTATAAATTTAGCTTTGGAGTTCGCATACCAATGGTGTTTACACAAAGCAATTTATTCTGAGGTAAAAAATGTTCCATTATATGCTGGCAACTAAATGGATGTCGACCCCAATCGTCAGAAAAGATTATAAATTCTTTACCTTGAATCATAACAAGTTTTTCCCATTTTAGAAAAATATTTTCTAAAAAACTTAAAAAATTATAATATTATATATACCAAAACATAAGTTTATGGTCAACAACTACTTTTTTTAATAAAACGTATAGAAATTATGAAGTTAGATACTTTTGATTATACAAAATTTCTTAGCACAAGTTCTGCCGTAATAATTTTACCACCTAAATGGTATTTTGAACCTCTTGTATTTATGTTTAGTTCATTTTCAAAAACTTCTTCTAGCACACTTGGTTTTATATATTTTGCAAGTAGCATATCTTTTGGTGAACTAATAAGCTTAGATAACACATATTCACCTAACCATTTATCCCACGCTTCTTGAGGAATTTCTTCTTTTTTGCCGAAGATTTTTGAGAGTATTTTCTTAGGTGCTTTATATATAACACGCCCTAAATCGCGGTTGAATTTTGTACCTTTAGCATAGTATTTTGGGGGTATTCCTTCAACTTTAATATTTTTTAGCTTTTCATGTTTCATTAATAAAGATGTAAATAGTTGATGTTGCTTCCAATATGGGTAAACTTCAAATATTAATGGGGTTATAGTAAGCGTGCTTAAATTTGTGTTGAAAGTAAGTTCTCTTATATGTTTATCCCAATAAGGGGAAGACATTGATAAGTAGTTTTCAGCTAAAGAAAGTTCACCACCATAATGTTTTGTTGAAAGTTCATAATGATTGAAAGTTAGAAGTCTTTCTGATTTTCCAATATTCGTCCAATCGTATTTCTTTTCTAAAAATTCGCGTGATTCAGCTAAGTTTTCATTTGCTTTTTTTGCATTTGATAAGATTGAATAATAGGCATGATTTTTTACGTCATATTGAGGATTTTTTACTAGTGCAACAATAGATTCTGATAAAGTATGAGGTGTAGCAGCAATACTTCTAAAGTAGTGATCCGCTGAAATTCCTGTTACTACACCCTCGATGCCATTTTTTGCTAAACTTTCGCATACATAAACTAAGGCACAACGCATTGCTGGGTTTGCC
>CAYJFV010000364.1:0-1720 GCA_964369275.1 uncultured Desulfovibrionaceae bacterium | reverse complement strand
CACCTCATAATGCGGGAGCAATTAAACATAACGATGTTGTTAAAGTTGTAGTTGACCATGTTGGTGAATTAGAAAATTGTGCAAAAGACGCTGAGTAAACATTAAATAAAAATATACTTTAAAAAGTGGTGTAGTATGGCAAGTCCAAAAAATAATGCGGCTAATATTTCAGAAAAATATTATCAAATTTCTTCAGAGATATATACTTCATTTCCAAAGTATCGTCCTCCTGTCGATTTATATATATTTAATGAAAGCATTGCAACTGTTTACCCTTTTGCAAAAAAAGGGCAAAGGCTTAATAATGCACAAATTGAAAAGGCTTTAGAATTAGTAACTGATGGTTTATTATTTGTTCCTCGTTCAGATATTTCAGTTCTTGCAGAACATCTTATTGAACAGCTAGACTTAGTCTTGCTTGATACAGGTTTTAAAACATCAGAAACGGCTAGAATTATTATTAGTGCCTTAGCAGTTCGTTATAATGCATTATTTGTACAACCAGTTGTACCAATTTATGAAAAACTGTATTCAGATTTTATGGTATTTAGCCAATACATCTTTGAAGATAAGCATAGACTACGTTCATTCCTACCTCAATTATTTACTGAAGATTATAATAGCGGACACCATGCTGTTAATTCTCTTATACTAGGGGCTTGGATTTTTACTAATACGCAAGAAGGGTATAACCGCAAAATGTTTGATAGAGTTCTTTTAGGGCTTTATTTGCATGATATTGGCTTTAGCAAAGTACCAGGCTATATTATTAATAAATCTGGTAATTTAAAAACTGAAGAAATTGATAAAATAAAACAACACGCCCTAGAGGGTGCTAAAATTTTACGAAAGTTTGAAATTGCAGATGCCACAACTATGCAAGCCGTTTTAGAACACCATGAAAGATTAGATGGTTCTGGGTATCCGCAAAAAACAAAAGAAATTAGCATACCAGGTAAAATTACTGCTATAGTAGACTCACTTTCTGCAATGATTCAACACACACCACATAGACCTAGAAAAGATATATCAACAGCACTGCAAGAACTTTTTGTGCAAAGTCAAGAAGGTAAGTATGATAGTAAGATGATACAATCATTATTAAATGCCGCAAAACTAGGGGCTTTAAACGTATAAGCTCTTAAATATATTAAAAAGTAGGGCATGGGCTAAGGTTTATGTTCTTCTTCCCCGCAATTGTTTCTGACATTTTTGGCAGATCCATTCCCCGCGGGGTTTTTTTATGTATAAAATTAACTTTCTAATATAAAAGTTGAATACGTATATTAATGTTTTAAAACAAATGGTTAGGTGTTGTATTTCTCTGTCTATTTGTGTGATATAGCAACTAAAAATAAAAAAAAATAAAAAAATTTGTACTTACCCCCTAGACGATAAAAAAAATGATATTAACTTATACACAGAAATAAATTTATTGGTAATTGGGAGTCATAAAATATTATGGGTAAAATTATAGGAATTGACTTAGGAACAACAAATTCATGTGTTTATATTATGGAAGGTAAAGAACCAAAATGTGTAACCAACCCTAATGGTGGTCGCACAACCCCTTCTATAGTAGCTTTTACAGATAAGGAAAGATTAGTGGGCGATACTGCAAAACGTCAAGCAGTAACCAACCCAGAACGTACAATTTTCGCAGTAAAACGTCTTATGGGACGTAGAGCAGATTCACCAGAAGTTTCACGCTGGAAAGAAC
>CAYJFV010000363.1:0-1725 GCA_964369275.1 uncultured Desulfovibrionaceae bacterium | reverse complement strand
TTCTTTTTCTCTTTGAGGGCTAAAGGAACTAAGTCCCTTTAGAATCCCTAATGCAGAAGAATAAGAAAAAAACAGCCATAGTTTCTATACTATGGCTGTTTTATTTTGTATATTTTTTACTAATCAGTAAACATATATTGTATTGGCACGGTTACTTTCAGCGGTTTATTTGGTGCTGAAAGTTGCAAAGAAGTTATTTTTTCAGCAAGTTTTTTACTTGCATTATCAAGTGTTGTATTTCCCATACCTCTAGCAAGTTCTGCACCTGTAATTTTACCACTAGGTGCAATAGTTACAGAAATATAGTTTATTCCTTGAATACCTCTTCTTTGAGCTGCACGCGGATATACCTTGTATTTATTAACATAAGCTAATAATTCCCCAAGAAGTTGGTCGCCACTTGCACCACTTGGCTCGCCTTGCGGTGGCCCCGCTGGTGCTGTAACCACAGGTTTTACTTCTGGTATAACCTTTGGAACTGGAGCTGGCACCGGCGGTGGTGGTTTTGGTTTTGGTTTAGGAGGTTCAGGAATAGGTTCAGGTTCTTTTTTAGGTGGCTCAACTACAGGCTTTTCTATTTCAATTTCATAGATAAAGTTTGTGTTGGAGGCAAAAAGAATTTCAAATTCCTTCTTTTTTGGCGGTATGTGAATTATTATTTCTTCAGGAAGTCTAAACAGTTTTGCAACCGAGGGTATTTCAACCACAACTTGCACGCCTGCAAGTAGAATGAGTACAAGAGCTGTAATCATTGTTCCTGCACTAAGAGCTCTACTCCTGCTTAGAGTACTTCCCCCATAGGCATAACTAGTTAGCGCTTTCGGTACTGATAACAAAACTGCCTCCTTCTCTTGCCTTTGCTTTATCAATTACTTGTATAAAGGAGTCAAAAGGAGCATTTTTATCAACATGAAGGTTAATTCGTGTTGTTGGGTGTTCTTCTAAAAGAGCTTCAAACTGCCCTTCACTTAGACTTACATCTTTATAAAATATGCCACCTGATTCTGTTATGGCAATAACAATTTCATCTTGCTTTTCAAGTTCTTTTGTTTCTTGTGCTGTTGGTAGCATAATTTCAACAACTGGCTTTGAGAAAGTAGTTGTCATAATGAAGAAAATTAGCAACATAAACACAACGTCGATAAGTGGTGTAAGATCAACATTTAAATCATCTTCTAGTAAGTCATTCATATTTTCCCCTCACTTAATCTATTCTGGGCATACATTTCTAATATGTATTGTAAACTTAATCATTCTGCCAAGGTATCTTTTGTATTTTAGAAGCAGGTAGTAGTACACAATAAGTGTTGGCACTGCAACTGTTAGACCTAGAATTGTAGTTTGAAGTGCTGTAAAAATACCTGCTGCAAGGTCAGCTGGATCTGGTGAAGCAGATTCGGCAATAGCTTGGAAAACGTCCACCATACCAAGAACTGTACCTAAAAGACCAAGTAAAGGTGAAATTACACTGATTAGACGTATATAAGACAAGTCTTGTGCAACCATTTCAAAGTTTCTATTGAAAAGAAATGAAACTTCTGTTCTAAGTGCAGTAGGATCTTTGATGCGTAAAGAACTAACTTCACGTATCATTTGTATAAGTGGGTTCTTTGATTCAACGCTTGGATCAAGCATAACACATTCATTTTCTTGGTGTTTATACTTTCTAATGAATTGCATCCAAACAAATGTAAGGTAGTATAAGTTTTTCAAAGCTAAATATAT
>CAYJFV010000362.1:0-1731 GCA_964369275.1 uncultured Desulfovibrionaceae bacterium | reverse complement strand
AACATACTGATAATATAGTGGTATACGCTGACTAAATACTTCATGTGTTTTTTCAATCATTTCTTCTTCTGAACATGAAGGAATATTAGCTTTATACACTGGTGCGTATTCTGATAAAGTAATTTTTTTCTCGCTATCAATATGAAGTACAGAAGCAGTTGGCATTCTATATACATTTTTGATTGGGGTAGTTTGGTTTAGGGGGAAATTATAAATAAGAAAATCGCTAAGCCATTTTTCATCAAATTCTTTTGTATCTAGGCAGGAAAAGAAAGTTTTGTAGGAAGTTGAAAAAATAATTTTATTATCTAATAATGAATAAAATACCGGGTATTGTGAACAATAATCAGAAACTAAAAAGCTTTCATTTGTGTCTTTTATATACACTGCAATAGCAAAGGGCCCTGAAAAGCTTTTAAAAATGCTATATTCTTTATTTTTTAGTGCGGGAATAATTTCTTCCCAAGAAACTTCGGTTTTATCAGGCAAAATACCTGCAAACCACGCAGTTATATTACCATTATCATAAAATCTTGTGTCTTTTAATACGCATGTAGAAACGTGTGAAACAGCACTAAAGAAATTACTAGATTGTACTTTTTTTACCTCTAGTATATCAGCATTATTTATTGATGTAAGAGCTTTATTACATAATTCTTCTTGTAGTGCATTGTTTGATAATATCATAACTGCTGGCATAAAAATTCTCCGTATTTTTTAGCTTAGAAAAAAATCAGAATTGAAATATCTTATTTTATTAGATTAGTTTTTGTATCTAATAAAATTACATACATTAAACTTTTAAAATCTTTAGAATTTAGAATTAAATTTTTAGTTCTATGAAGTATTCGTGTAAGGGGCCAAAAAATGTTAATTTGTTTTTCTTTAACACCTATATAGCTAGTGTAAGGTTGTAAAATATCGGTATTTTGTAAAGCCTGTAACATTAATTTAGTATCATGCTTAATGCACGCTTGCCAAAAATTAGATGATTGTTCTTTTAAAAATTTAGCTAAACTTTCTTCTAGCATATCTTTTTTATCAGCTATAACTTTAGCACATTCTTCTAAGTATGTATATGCATCCTCTTCACTCTTTTGAAGTGCATAGTATGTATTACGTAAACAATCATAAGAAAACTGTGCTTGTATGTATGAAGGCAGGTAAGACTGCTTGCTGCCATTAGTTAGATACAATTCAATATAGTGAAAATGCTTAACAAAGGATGTTGCATTTATAACTGAGGCTAAAAATGTTTTCTTGTGGTTCATTCTGTAAATATAAATAGGGGTATCTATAGTTGGAATATCATCAACTAAGCTAAAGGCATGACAAAAGAAAGATCTATCATCAGCAACAGTGATATCTTCTGGAAATAAAAATTGTGAGTTATATAAAAACTGAACAAAACTACCCGTAGGATAATTATTATCCGTAGCACCAAAATATTTTGCACCCATGTAAAATAACCAACGTTGATGACAAAAATGAGATAATTCACCACGGACTAAAGGTGCATTTGTGCTTTTCATTAAATTATAAAGCTTGTGTAAACAGTTTGGGAAAAGCAAATCATCGCCATCAAGAAAAAAGCAGGTTTCACCTTTTATATGAGGAATTACAGAATTTCTTGCACCAGCACCACATTTTTGGCGTGTGTTATTTAGTAATTTTATAAAAGGATATTTTTTTGTATACTGTTCAACAATTTTGGCTGTAGAATCAGTTGAA
>CAYJFV010000361.1:0-1734 GCA_964369275.1 uncultured Desulfovibrionaceae bacterium | reverse complement strand
TCATTATTTGTCCAAATACATAAGCCATAGCAACTAAAATATATGGATTTTTAATTATATGTAAAGGCTTTGCTGCTATTGTTACAAATGTATCTGCCGCGCCTATATGGTTCATATATTTAGCAAAACCACCTGCTGCCATAATTATTAATCCAAGCCCACCTGCTCTTGATGCCGCAATTGCCTTAATAACCTCGAAAATATCAATAAATTTTGAACCTGTAGATGAGAAGCCCTTTGGTAAGAAGTAATTTGCATCAAAAGCAAAGGCCAGGGCAAATAATACCGCACCAGAAAGCATTAGTGTCATGATTGTGTTGTATCGCTTAATAATAGCGTATACAGTGATTCCAAAAACAATTAGTCCTAGACTAAGAAGTAGCATATTAATCTCCTATTTTGTTAAGTTTATGCAAACTTGCTTTAGTAATTCATATCTTGTATCCAATTCATGTATACAGATATATTCTTCATATGTATGTCCTTTTCCACCTACCGGGCCTAAACCATCTAATGATATTACACCTAAGTCAGCGGCAAAAGTTACATCTGAACCGCCTCCTGTAGCAATAAATTGGATATTTAGTCCAAAGTTTTTCCCTAAATCTATTATATAGTCACAAAGCTTTTCAGATTCTTCAGTAGGAAACATTGGCGGACGTGTAATTCCACCTTCAACCACTACATCTATCTTACTATTAACCTTGTTATTTACTTTATCATGTATTTTTCTATCAACTGCAATTGCATCTTCTTTTTTTACAGAGCGAACATCTACTTCAAGTATAGCCGAAGCTGCAACAGTATTTGCCTTTGTTCCGCCTTTTGCAACACCACAGTTTAGAGTAAGCCCAATATTATAATCGGTAAGCCCCTCTAAGTATGTAATCCAATGCGCCATTTCTAGCACAGCAGATTCCCCGTCTTGATGGTTTACACCAGAATGAGCAGCTAAACCTGTAAAAGTAATTTTATAACGTGAAACACCTTTACGCTGTTTTACACATGCGCCATTTGCTCTGGCCGGCTCTAATGAAAGTGCATATTTAGTTAGCCTAGCATACTGTTCAATAAATTCACGCGTACCTATACTGCTAACTTCTTCTTGCCCGTTAAATAAAAATGCTATTTTAGAACATTGCTCTGGCACTTCTTTTATCATTTCTTCGGCTATATGAAGAGCATAAAGACAACCAGACTTCATGTCATCTGCGCCTAGCCCCATATAGTGTGCACCATCTTCAGTTTTTCTAAAAGGATTCTTTGGGGTATCCCCTTTTTCAAATACAGTGTCAGTATGCCCCATTAGCAGTACATCTAGCTTAGTTATCTCACCCTTGTGCGCTATAAAAGAGTTTGATTTTGGACCTATAGTTGGCCAAAACCATGTCACGTCCCAACCAGCTGCTATAAATCTATTCGCAAGCCAATTGTTTGCTTCTATAACACCTTCAACATCATAGCTGCCACTTTCAATGTTAACAAAGGTTTCTAAGTCCTGTTCAAATTTTTGATGGTTAAACATGTGCTTCTCCTTGTAATTATTTCCAGAGCTAGAGTTTTATACAGGTAAGACAAAGTAACTGCACAAAGACTTTTCCAACACTCTAACAAACAAATTAGGGGGGAGACTACAGTATAGTTTAATGCTTGTCAAGAATTTTGTACAAAAATTAGAAGTACTTTAGTTTAGATTAAAGGGATTTAAAACAAAAAAGGCCTAGATTTTCATCT
>CAYJFV010000360.1:0-1735 GCA_964369275.1 uncultured Desulfovibrionaceae bacterium | reverse complement strand
TAGTTGAAAAACAGCATGATATTGAAGCAAGATATGGCTATAATCCTGAACAAAAAGCTCAGGAAGTTTTATCGGGTTTAGGCTTTTCATCAAGTAAATGGCATAAACCAATTGGTGAATTGTCGGGCGGTTGGCGAGAGCGAGCAAAACTTGCACGCGTGCTTGTAGCTGGTGCGGATATCCTCTTACTTGATGAACCAACAAACCACTTAGATATGGACGCCGTAGAATGGCTTGAAGACTTTCTTTTAGCCTATAAAGGTGTGTTAGTATTTGTTGCCCACGATAGATATTTTATGGATAAAATAGGTACGCATGTACTTTATCTTGGTGGTTCAAAACCCGTTTTTAGAAAAACAATTTATTCTAAGTTCCTACTTTTACAAGAAGAAATTGAAGATCAAAAAGAGCGAGAAGCAAAAAAACTTTCCTCTGAAATAGAAAAGAAAATGGACTTTGTACGTCGTTTTGGTGCAAAAGCAACAAAAGCAAGGCAAGCAAATTCTAAGCTAAAAATGGCTAAAAAGCTTGAAAAAGAACTTGGCGACTACAAGCCCGAAGCAAAAAGGCGAGAGCTTTCTTTCTCTTTTCCTGAAGCAGCAAAGTGCGAGAAATTAGTGCTTAGCGTTGATAAGCTAGACTTTGTATTCCCTGATAATGTAAGAGTTTGGAAACCTTTATCATTTTCACTATTTAGAGGGCAAAAAGTTGCCTTAGTAGGTGCAAATGGTGCAGGCAAGTCTACATTATTGAAGATATTAGCTGGTGTTACGCAAAAAAATGGCGGTACTTTATCTTTTGCATCTCAAGCAAGAATTGGCTATTTTTCACAGCATCAAGGCGATGTTTTTAATCCTGAAGGTACAGTTATAAGTGAAATTCGTAGATTGTCTGACCCTAATTCTACAGAAGAAGAACTTATGAGTGTGCTTGGCTTATTTATGCTTGGGCAAAAATATTTCGACCGCTTTGTAAGTGGCTTATCAGGTGGTGAAAAAGCAAGGCTTGCTTTAGCCTTACTCTTTTTGAAGCGTTCAAACTTCCTTATAATGGACGAACCAACAAACCATTTGGATATTGAATCAAGGCAAGCTCTTGTAGAGGCTTTAGATGCGTATGAGGGAACGTTATTGCTTGTTGCCCACGATAGGTATTTATTGTCACAAGTAGCTGATGAAATTTGGGAAATTGGTTCAGAAGGTATTGTTGAACATGATTGTACTTTTGAAGAATATTATAAGGGGCGAAAAAGTTTTGCTCATCTTCAAAGCGACGAAGTAAAGCAAGAAGAAGTTTCTGATAAGTCAATACAAAATTTATCTCGTGAAGAGCTAAAGCAATTGAAGCGAGCCCAAGCCGACGAGCGTAATAAAATTTATAATAATTTAAAGCCTTTACAAGCTGATTATGAGAAGAAAGAAAAAGAATTTGAAAAGCTTGCCAATAGGCAGCATGAAATAGAGCTTTCACTTAGCGAGCCTGATGTTTTAGCAGATTCTGTTAAGACAACAGAACTACTGAAAGAATTTCATCAATTAGAAAAAGATGTTGAAAATTTAATGGAAAGTTTATCTTCCTTAGAGGAAGAGATAGGCAAGCTTGAAGCACGTAGGGCAGAGCTTACATTAGAGTAGTTTTTGTTTATTTTAGCGGAAACATAATTAAGGTAATTTACTTTTATTTTTTATTTACTGCATGAACAGCTCTGCTTGTTCTATGCGTATTTGATTTTTTG
>CAYJFV010000359.1:0-1737 GCA_964369275.1 uncultured Desulfovibrionaceae bacterium | reverse complement strand
TATGAGAAAGTTTGTTCTTTTACTTTTATTTTTTACACTTTCGGCTTGTTCGGCTATTGATAGTGGCAAAGAAACTTTGTCTACCCAAGAACGTATAAGTTTTGATTTATCGCAAACGCCTACTATTATGGTTGATAATAGGGTAGTTCGTGGCGAGCAGGTGGTGTCAATTCATCCAACAATGAATTTAGAAGAACCACCTTCAGCTTTATTTGTGCCTTTTGGGCTAACACAAGAGGCTGATAATACTGCAAGTATTTCTCAAGGTTTATCGCGTATTATTTGGCAACAATTTTTGAATGAGAAAACGTTCTCAGTTTTGGAATATGCTAATACAAACCCGCCTTATAGGGTACAAGATTTACTTTCGTATGCACGCCAAAAAAATGCAGAATTTTTGGTGGGTGGTTATATAACATATTATTTTGATGGCGGTAGTTTGGGTACAACTATGGTATCTATTATAGTTGAAGTGTATGATGTTGCTAATGGTAATTTGCTATGGTCTATAGCTCATGCGGGGCAAATGCCAGCTGAAAAAGATAGAGAATTTGTATTATTCAATGTGGAAAGTAAAAAACCATTTGATTCTACGTATGCGGTTACTTCAACAATAGCAAATGATATAGCACGTTTATTAACATTGTGGACAACACCTGAGGCCATATTTGATGAAAATCCATCCTGAAGGCGGGCTTTTTAAATAATAATTTTTAGAAAAAAGAAAAGGCGGTGTAAAAACCGCCTTTTCTTAAACCAAAGTATGTTATCATCATACATTTTTTTGGAAAATATATAATAAGAAGATGTATATATCTAATACATTCCTTTATATTTATTAAACAACTCTTCTTGCAACAAGTAGGCTTTTTTGCCAATAGCTAGAAGTTACAGAATCTATACGTACTTTACTTTTGCTATTTGGGCTATGAATAAATTGGTCGTTACCAACGTATAAGCCTGTATGTAGTTTGTTTGGTGCACTGCTTTGTTCAAAAACTAAAATGTCACCAGGTTGTAAGCTATTGGTTGAAACGCCTTTTCCTGCATAGGCTTGATCTTTTGTTATGCGTGGAATAGAAATATTATGCTGTTTATAAGCCCAATAAATAAGACCAGAACAATCAAAACCAGAAGAAGGTGAAGCACCACCTAAAACATAGCGTGTACCTAATTGCGATTGAGCAGTTTTAACAACATCTGCAATTACAGCTCTATTTACAGGACGTTTTGCATTTTGCTGACGTTCAGAATTTTGTTCATTAATATGAGCTAGTATACTTGAGTTAGAAGTAGTACCTTTTTCTCTATGATCTGTTCGTGGTACAGGTTTAAGTAATGCAAGTGGAGTTCCTGCACAACCAGTAAGTGTTGCAACAAGTCCAAGTGACATAATAGCAAGTGCCTGACGACGATTTAATAAGTTTTTATTCATAAATTTTGACCTCATAAACGAAATTCCATACTAAAAGTATTTTTGAATACCCAAGTAAGATACATATCGGCATAGAATAATTTAACATTAGCCCTATATTTAAAAAGAATCATGTAATTTAAATGTTACAATTGTGTGAAGAGTATTATAAAAAAATAAAAAAAAATAAATAATATATTTTTTTCGATATTGACAAAAAATATATATAAGTGCCTATAAAATAACAATATAAAATATTTTGAATATTTTTTATAGTTGAAATAATATATTTATTAAAATTTTTCGATATAAATTTAAATATT
>CAYJFV010000358.1:0-1741 GCA_964369275.1 uncultured Desulfovibrionaceae bacterium | reverse complement strand
AGCACTTGCAAGCATAAGAATTTCTTCTCTTTTAACATCTTTCGACTTTGTATATTCCGATAAAAAGATTTCTTGCACCTTGAATTTACCTTCTGTAACTGTTCCTGTTTTATCGAAGACGACAGTATCAATCTCTGCCCCGACTTCAAGTGCGGAAGCTCCACGCACAAGTACCCCTAGTTCTGCCCCCTTCCCTAAGCCAACCATTAAAGCAGTTGGAGTAGCTAAGCCCAAAGCACACGGACACGCCACCACCAAAACAGCCGTAAAAACTGATAGAATAAAGCCTGTGCTTGCCCCTGCAAAGAACCATGCTAGAGCTGTTACTAAAGCTATAACAAAAACCACTTGCACAAATATTCCTGAAACAACATCAGCCAATTTAGCAACCTTTGGTCTTTGTGCCTGAGCATCCTCAATAAGCCTTACAATTTGTGCAAGCGTACTTTCTTTACCAAGTTTTTCAGCACGCATTATAAAAGAGCCATTCTTATTAAGACTGCCGCCAATAACCTTAGAGTCTACTTCCTTGCGTACTGGCTTACTTTCGCCTGTAAGCATACTTTCATCAATATAAGATTCACCCTCTACTATTGTACCATCGGCAGGTACTCTTTCCCCTGGCTTCACACGTAAATTGTCATTTTGTTTTACAAATTCAAGAGGAATAGAAATTTCACTTCCATTAGCCTCTACTTTCAAAGCCATTTTTGGACTTAAATCCATAAGAGTTCTTATTGCATCGCTTGTGCGTTTTCTAGCTACTGCTTCAAGGTATTTACCAAGCAAAATTAATGTTATGATAACCCCAACAGACTCGAAATACATTTGATGCACAAAGTGTAAATGCCCTTGAATAACCATATACACTGCATATAAACTATACAAAAATGCCGCAGAAGTACCCACAGCTATTAAAGAATCCATATTCGGTGCTTTGTGGCGTATTGCCTTAAACCCACCAGTATAAAAATTTCTGCCTATAAACATTACAGGCAACACAAGCAACAATTGAGCAATTGCAAAATTGATAGGTTTTGTATTAGGTGAAAGAATTTGCGGAAAAGGTAATTCTACATATTTCACTACAAAGTCCATAGGAGCCATAGCTATATAGAATAAAGGAATAGACACAAGCAAAGCAAAAATAAGTGTTTTTCTTTTTACTTCCTCTTTTTCATTTGCCTTATCTATATCAATTTGATGTTCTTCATTTTCAGGTAACCATAACTTTGAGGTAAAACCAATTTTTTCAACCGTAGCATGAATCAATTCTTGGTTTACTTTTTCAGTATCGTAAGTAATATGAAGCTTTTCCGTTGCAAGATTAACAATTGCAGAGTCTACCCCATCTAATTTATTAAGGCGAATTTCAACCTGCCTTGAACACGCAGCACAGTTCATACCACCTATACTATATACTTCTGAAAACATAAATACCTCACATTTGTTTACAATTTTAGAAATAAACATGAAAATATGCAATGTCAACACATCATTCAAATTTGCAGTAGCATGGTGATTTTTCTTTTTTTTATGTCTCCGACGGCTTAGGGAAGGTCATTTCCCTAAGAACCCACGTCATCAATGATGCCCTTGAAAAATGAAATCATTTTTCAAGGGCATCATATCTTCCTTTACTGCATACACAATTTTTTCCTCTACTTACATTTCCGTGGCTAAGGCGATTAATGGAAGTTGGACTAGGAAATGGTAGTCAAGAGCATAATTTAATATGTGC
>CAYJFV010000357.1:0-1772 GCA_964369275.1 uncultured Desulfovibrionaceae bacterium | reverse complement strand
TGATGACGTGGGTTCTTAGGGAATTGACCTTCCCTAAGCCGTCGGAGACAAAAAAAGAAAAATTAGATTCTCATATTATCAAATTACTGAGGCTAGTTATAAACTTGACTCTGCATAAAATAAGATTTACTTTGTATAGAGTTTTTCTTATTATTCTTTATTATGAGGGTTTTATGCGTATTTTAAAGCGTATACTGGTTATATACTGCACTGTTTTTATAGCAATAATGCCTTATAATGCTACTGCAATTTTTTCAGAAATGACAGTAAATGAAGAGCGAGCTTTGGGTTTAGAATTTGATTTAGTAATGAAAACTCAAGCACCAATTTTGTATGACCCTTTCATACAAACATATATACAAGATATAACGAATAAACTGCTAAAAGTTGCTCCAGAACAGCCTTTTCCTTTTGAGAGTAATGTTATAATAGATTCTACATTAAATGCTTTTGCTGTTCCAGGTGGATTTTTATTTTTAAATACGGGTTTATTTTTAGCTATGGAAAGCGAAGATGAACTTGCGGCAATTATGGCACATGAAATAGCACACGTAACGCAAAGGCATATTGCTAAAAGGCAAGCTTCGTCACAAAAAATTATGCTTGCCTCACTTTTAGCAGCTGTTGCTTCTGCCTTTGTAGGCTCAAGTGAAACTGGCACTGCAATGGCTATTGGTTCACTTGCGGCGGGGCAAACTGCACTATTAAACTACAGTAGAAATGATGAAAATGAAGCCGATAACTTTGGTTTTAATTTTATGACTGCGGCAGGCTACAACCCTAATGCCTATATAACTTCATTTCAAAAGCTGCAGGCTCAATTTTCAGTTGCGGCAAATGTGCCAAGCTATCTATCAAGCCACCCTGATTTGAACGATAGAATTGTAAATATTGCTAGCAGAATGAGAAGCCTTAGCTCGAATTACACCATAACTCACTATGATAATAATAGATTTTTCGAGGTACAAACTTTTGTTAGAGCTCAGGTTTCAAGTGTAAATAATGCTATACTTGTGTTGAAAAAGCTAGATCAAAATCTTGCAATGACTCAATTGGCCTATGGGATTGTATACGCACGCGATTATAAAATAGAACAAGCAAAAAAAGCCTACCAAAAACTTGAATCAATAATTACTAACGACAAATCGAACCCTAACTATCCCTTCTATCTGAGAGAATTAGGAAAATTTAATTTTGAATATGGTGATGTTCAATTAGCTAAAAGGCAATTAGAAGAAACTTTATTATTGAATAACAAAGACTATATGGCTCACTACTTTTTAGCTCGTACCCTTAGTAACCTTGAAGATGAAAAGAATGCTCAAATACATTATTCTATTATTTTAAATGCATACCCTTATGATTCAGAAATACATTCGCTTATTGGCTATTCCTACGGCAAAAACAACAAGAATTTCAATGGTTATTTACACCTTGCGTACGCTGCACTTTATAAAGCCGATTTTTATAATGCTTCAAAAATGAAAGAAAAATTTGCTGAAAACGAAAATGATGATGAAGATATTGATAAATTTGATAAAGCCTATGGACACTATGCAAGGACAGTTCAACAATAGTAAGCTAATCTTGTTAAAATCACGTTATTGAACTTGTAATATAAGTTTTTCTTTTTTATGTCTCCGACGGCTTAGGGACGGTCAAATCCCTAATAACTCACGTTAACAAAAGAGCAAAGCTTCTTCTCTTGTATAACAAATGATAACAATTTTACACTATAACAATGTACCATTCTCTTATCTTCCATCCATTAA
>CAYJFV010000356.1:0-1776 GCA_964369275.1 uncultured Desulfovibrionaceae bacterium | reverse complement strand
AGTATTTTACTTATGTAATGCCTTTATATGTTTTAGATATTCATAAAACAAGTCATGCCTATTCAATTTTGTTTGATCAATTTCAAATTGGTGACTTATATGGCGGCGTGAGTATTAGAACTAACTTAGGTTCTATTAGAACAGATACCTCTGATGCTTATTTAGGAGTTATTATAGGCCACGTAATAGTGTGGTTGTTAGGCTGTTATATTTTATATGCCTTTACACGTAATACTATTGCTAACGTAAAGCTTTCTGAAGAAGCAGAAAAAAAACTTGAAATTACTAAATCTCAAGTTGATGAAGATCTTCGTGTATGTCAGCTAAAAATAGCTGAACTATCTGAAGCTCTTTCACACGATAAAGATTTTAAAAGTGATTTTCTATCTACAATCAGCCATGATGTAAGAACGCCTTTAAATGGTATTCTTGGCATGACTGAGTTATTGCTTCGTACAAAATTAGATGACTCGCAAGCTTCTATGTTGGCTTCATTAAAGTCGTCTGGAAATAACTTGCTGAATTTGGTTAATGATATTTGGGATTTTGCTAAAATTGAATCCAATCAAATTGAGTTAGAAACACATTCTTTCCCATTGCGTGATACATTATTTGATGTAATGAAAACTTTAGCACCTACTGCATATCAAAAACAAATTGAAATTATTGCAAATATTTCACTGCAAGTGCCTGATGTTGTTGTAGGCGATTCACTTCGTTTAAGACAAATATTATTTAATCTTGTAGACAATGCAATTAAATTTACTGAAAAAGGTGAAATTACTTTAAGCGTTATTGAAAAATCTGTTAAGAAAAATAAGGTAGAATTGCAATTTAGTATTAAAGATACTGGCATGGGTATTCCAGTTGAAAAGCAAAAACTTATATTTGCTGCCTTTGAACAAGAAGATATTTCTACTACGCGTAAGCATGCAGGAATTGGACTTGGTTTAACTATTGTGCGTAGCCTTGTAAACCTAATGGGTGGTTATGTAACAATTCAAAGCGATTTGAACGTGGGTAGCACTTTCTCTTTCACTGTTGAATTACCATACCTTTCTGAGAATGCTGCCTCAACAATGCAAGTTTCCCCTGAAAGATTAAAAGATATTGAAGTTTTAATTGTTGATGATAACATGACAAACCGCAGAATAATGTCTGAACAAGTAAAAGATTGGGGAATGAACCCAACTGAGTGTGTAACAGTTGATGAAGCTTTAAGAATAGCAAGGCTTTCTTTAAAATCAATTGCTCCAATTTCTTTAATTCTTTCTGATTTGCAAATGCCTGATAAAGACGGTATTGACTTAGCACAAGCTATTAAAAAAGATCCGCTTTTATCGCATATCCCTGTTATTATACTTTCTTCTGGTACTTTACCTTCTAAAATTTCACCAACTCTTATATTCTCTTATTTGTCTAAGCCTGTACGCCCCTCTGAGCTATTAAAAGTTCTTATTCGTGCGGTAGATTCAATTGAAGATGAAGGTGAACTACATGGTTTAGAACTTATTCAAGATCAAGAAAAGAAAGCACACGCAAATTATTCTATTTTACTTGTTGAAGATTTAGAAATAAATCAAATTGTAACTTCAAGAATGCTAGAAACACTAGGGCATGATGTTGTAATTGCAAGAAATGGACAACAAGCTATTGAAATTCTTTCCAGAGAGAAATTTGATATTGTTCTTATGGATATTAAAATGCCAATTATGGATGGCTTAGAAGCACTTAAAATTATTCGTGAGCGTGAGGGTAAACTTACAGAAAGAACCC
>CAYJFV010000355.1:0-1781 GCA_964369275.1 uncultured Desulfovibrionaceae bacterium | reverse complement strand
ACAAGAACAGAAGGCACAATTTTACTAGATAATGAATCTGTTTTAGATGCTAAAGATAGCGTAAATCTTCGCCGTAGAGTAGGTATGGTTTTCCAAAAACCAAACCCATTTCCAAAAACTATTTTTGAAAATGTTGCCTATGGCTTAAGAATTAACGGAATTAAAGACGAACTTTACATTGCTGAACAAGTTGAAAAAAGTTTGAAAAGAGCCGCGTTATTTGAAGAAGTAAAAGAACGTCTTCATTCTTCAGCATTAGGTTTATCGGGCGGACAACAGCAAAGACTTTGTATTGCAAGAGCTTTAGCGGTTGAACCAGAAGTGCTACTTATGGACGAACCAGCCTCAGCTCTTGACCCTATTGCTACACAGCGTATTGAAGAAGGTATACATGAATTAAAAAGCCAGCTTACAATTATTATTGTTACCCACAATATGCAACAGGCTGCTCGTGTTTCAGATAATACTGCATTCTTTTATATGGGTAAATTAATTGAAACTTCTTCAACTGATAAATTATTTACAAAACCAAGCCTAAAACAAACAGAAGATTATATTACTGGACGCTTTGGCTAAGGTATAATTGATATTGTTCATAAAAAATATATTTAAGTTTTACAGGAGAAAAAAATGTCAGAAATAATCCGTAGCCATATTGATAACCACGTTCACATGCTTATAGACGATTTACGTTCTTTGTTGCTTCTTATGGCAGCAAAAACTCAAAAGTCGGTTGATGATATGTGTGTAGCCCTAGAAAATTTAGATTTTGAGCTTCCACAAAGTATTATTGATGGCGACCAAGCTATTGATGATTTAGAGCTAGAAATAGACTCTTCTGCACTTAGCATTTTAGCCCGTACTCAACCTGTAGCAAGCGATTTACGCCTACTTATTAGTGCAATTCGCCTTGTTGTTGATTTAGAGCGTATAGGTGATGAAGCAGCTATTATTGCTGAAAGATTACTTGTAATGATGGAACAAAGCTTTACTCCATTCCCAGAAGATTTAATTGCTCTATCAAAAAAAGCTCAATACATGCTTGAAGAAGCGATAACCTCTTTTAGAGAGCAAGATACTAACCTTGCCGTGCGTTTACGCATATACCAAGATGAAGCTGTGCAAATGGCTGTAAAATGCTTCAACCATTACATTGAATCTATTAGAAATAATACCTTAGACCCATGGCTTGCAATGCACTATATTCTTATTACAAGGGCATTAGAACGTGTTGCAGGACGTGCTGTAAACGTAGCTGAACATACTTACTTCCTATGCGAAGGTGTAAATATTAAACACAGACCTGTAGAAGAAGCTTAATTGTTATAATTTTTTTTTAATGTCTCCGACAGCTAAAGGAACTAAGTCCCTTTAGAATCCCTAATGCAAAAAGTTCAAAAGCTAATTTCTACTGAACTATGTTCAATAGAAATTAGCTTTTGAACTTTTTGGGAAGTGCTATAAAATTAGTTTGCTAAATATATTTTCGTGACTATGGTAAATAACGGAAGTTGACTAGTAAATGGTAAGTTACTCTAGTGTAAAATTTTCAGCACTTGTTACACAAGTGATAAAGCTTTGTAATATCTTTACCAGTCTATTTTCGCTCTGCGTAGCAAGCGAGGCACAAACTAAAGTGAAAAGAGTCTACCATTTACTAGTCCAACTTCCGCTAATCGCCTTAGCCATTAAAAAAACAGAAATACAAAGCAATTTTTACTATAAAGTATGCGATATGCATAAAATTCTTTAGCGAACGAACAAGAACGACGTTTCTTGTG
>CAYJFV010000354.1:0-1782 GCA_964369275.1 uncultured Desulfovibrionaceae bacterium | reverse complement strand
AAGCAAGCTCGTGGTTGTGCTTTAAATGCATCTACACATCCTATTGAAGTTTTCCATGAAAGAAATAAAAATGATGTTTTTGATGACTCTATGCTTCAATATGTAGATAAAATTAAAGAAGCCATAGCCGAACACTCTATATAATAAGTTATTTTCTGCTATTTATTGACTCAACTGATTTGATTACTCTTTTTCTTAATTCTGAACTTGAAACACCTTCTGTTCTTGGGAAAATGAGTAATCTTTCTTTTTTTACATTATTCATATTATCATCGCCATGCACTAGTAAGTCTATGTTATGTTTATCTAAAAACTCGTCAGATAAATAGTAATCGCCTGCAATTACTTCATCAACATAGCGAATAGCAAGAAGAATTTCTTTACGTTCTTCAAAATTTAGTTCAGGTTCATATCCTTTTATTTCTAAAATATCTTCATCTGTACTTAAAGATACAATAACAGAACCATATTCAGCAGCTTTTTTCAGCAATCTAATATGCCCGTGGTGTATAAGCGTTGCCGACATATCTACAAGTATTCTTTTTTTGTTTTGCATATATTGCCTCTTCTTTTTTAGATAATATAAAAAATATAATGAATAAAAATATATGTCAACGTTAGTTAATCTTCCTAATATGTTCCTTTAGCCCTCGTAGGGATAAAAAAATTGACAATTACTATAAATTGGAATAACAGGTAAGAAATAATACTATAAATAGCATAAAACTTTACTTTTTAACTAATTTATGTAATTCTTTTTTACAAAGAAACTTTAGTGCTTAATGTACATTGTTTTACGATACTCTATGAGGAAAAATTATTGTGAATAATCAATCGCTAAAAGTTGCTGTTATTGGAACAGGTTATGTTGGTTTGCCAACTAGTGTTGGCTTAGCAGAACTTGGCAATAATCTTGTATGTATTGATAGAGATCAAAGAAAAATTGATAACCTAAAAGCAGGAAATATAACTTTATTTGAAGAAAATCTAGAAGAACTTTTTCTAAAAAACGTGAAAAAGGGTAGAATTTCTTTTACTAGTTCAATGCAAGAAGGCATAAAAGATGCTCAAGTTATTATTTTAGCTGTTGGCACACCGCCGCACCCAATAACTAAAGAAGCAGATATGAAATATTTGCATGCTGCTGCGGTAGAGGTTGCAAACTACCTTCCAAAAGACTCTTATACTGTTATTATTATAAAATCTACTGTTCCAGTGGGTACTGGAGATGATATAGAGCAACTAATAGCAGAAACTAACCCAAATGCTCAATTTGATGTTGTTTCTTTGCCTGAATTTTTGCGTGAAGGCTATGCTTTATACGATTTTTTTCACCCAGAAAGAATTATTATTGGAGCAAATAATGATAGGCCAGTTTCAATAATAAAAAAACTATATTCATATTTTGAAGATAAAACAGAATTTTTATGTGTAAAACGTCAATCATCTGAAACTATAAAATATGCTTCTAATGCTTTTTTGGCAATGAAATTGCACTATGTAAATGAAATAGCTAACTTTTGTGAAAAAACTGGTGCTGATGTTGAAGAAGTTACAAAAGGAATGGGCTTAGACTCAAGAATAGGTAGTAGATTTTTAAAAGTTGGCCCTGGCTACGGTGGCTCGTGTTTTCCTAAAGATACTTTAGCTTTAAGCCACATGGCAAGAAAAAATGAAGTAACACTTAGTCTTGTAAATACCGTTATAGCAGGAAATGCTACTCGCAAGCAAGAAATTGCCACCAGAATTTTGCGTGCAGTTAAAGATATAGAGCACCCAAAC
>CAYJFV010000353.1:0-1786 GCA_964369275.1 uncultured Desulfovibrionaceae bacterium | reverse complement strand
CTTCTGCTGCTACAGCTGGTGGTGTTGGTATTATTATTCCACCAAGTATTCCTTTTGTTATTTATGGTATTACTTCACAAGAATCTATTACAAAATTATTCTTAGCGGGTATTATTCCTGGTTTATTAATTACAGTAGGGCTTGCATTAATGCACCGCTACCAATGTAGACACATGGAAATAGACCCTGAATTAGCAAACCGTGAAAAAGGCGTAAGACGTAAAGCACTTAAAGATGGTTTTTGGTCTATACTTGCACCAGTTATTATCTTAGGTGGTATTTACGGTGGTATCTTTACACCAACTGAAGCGGCTGTTGTTGCTGTGTTTTATACATTATTTGTTGGTTTCTTTATTCATAAAGAGCTGAAAATTGAGCAAGTACAGCATGCACTTCAAACTACTTCATGGATGGCAGGGCGTGTTTTAGTTATTATGTTTACAGCCTATGTGTTTGGTCGTATTCTGGTGCAAAACCGTATTCCTGATGTTATCGTAAATGGTATTTTAGGCATTACAACTGAAGTATACATTATTTGGTTCTTCGTTGTTCTTATTCTACTAATATTTGGTATGTTTATGGAAACACTTGCAATTATCTTGCTTGTAACCCCTGTTTTACTACCAGTTATGGAAGCATTAGGCGTTGACCCTATTCACTTTGGTGTTGTATTAGTTTGTTGTTGTGGTGTTGGTTTCTCTACACCGCCACTTGGTGAGAATATGTTTATTGCCTCGGGTATAGCAGGCACTTCTTTAGAACAGATATCAGTAAAAGCACTACCTTTCTGTGCGGTTACAATTGGTGTTATCTTCTTAATAGTATTCTTCCCACAACTTGCCGTTTTCCTACCAAATACTTTTGGTGGATGATAAAATAGTTTTTTGAACAATATTAGTTTTTGGGGTTTAGCCAGGCTAAACCCTCTAAATAAACATGCATTACTATAGGAGTTTATATGATTAAATTATGTTTTTCGTTGTTGATGTCGGCTTTTATTCTTGCAAACCCTCTAGCGGCAGAAGCTAAACGTACTTTCATTATGGGGCTTGGTGATCCACTTGAAGGCGAAATGGGTGCTTTTGGTTTACGCTTCCAGCAAATTGTGCAAGAACGCTCTAAAGGCGAAATTATGATTGACCTTTTCCCATCAGGGCAATTAGGTGATGAATCTGAAATGATTCAAAACGTTGCTGCAAACAGCTTAGATATGGCTGTAGTTGGCGTTGGTAACGCAGTACCTTTTGTTGAAAAACTAGGTGTTGTAACATTACCATATATCTTCCCTAACATGGAAGCTGTTATTAAAGGCACAACTGGTGAAGCTCAAGAAATTTTAAATACTTACACAACTCAAGATGCTAACTTCCGTATTCTTGGTTGGGTTTATAACGACTATAGACACATTTCAAACTCTAAAAAGCCAATCAAAACTATGGCTGATATTAAAGGTATGAAATTCCGTGTTCCACAAAACACAGTATTTATTGAAAGCTACAAAGCATGGGACGCAAACCCAGTAGCTATTTCTTGGTCTGAAACATTTACAGCATTACAACAAGGTGTTGTTGATGGTCAATGTATGGGTATTATCACTTTCCAAGCGGTAAAATTCAATGAAGCTAACCAAAAGTTTATTTCATATACTCACTACACATACCACTTGCAACCATTACTAATCAGCGAAGATTTATACCAATCACTTAATGATGAAGAAAGAGAAATCTTAGTTGAAGCTGCATTAGATGCTCAATTATATACTTTAGCATTTGGTTATGAAAACGTT
>CAYJFV010000352.1:0-1789 GCA_964369275.1 uncultured Desulfovibrionaceae bacterium | reverse complement strand
CCACGTGTTGAGCAACTTCACAGATAAGCTCTGGAGCATCAACGTTATTTGGGTTGTTTATTTCAAGTGCGTTCAAAATGTTAGGCAACGCACCCTCAGGAAAGGCAACGTCGACAACGGCACCAATAACCTGAACAATATGACCTTTTACTTGAGCCATTCGGATTACTCCTTTTAATTTATATCTACCAACTTACCCGTTCAAAGCTTCAACACCACCAACGATGTCTACAAGCTCAGAAGTGATAGCTGCTTGACGTGTTTTATTGTAAAGCAGAGTAAGTGAATCAATCATGTCATCACAGTTACGTGTAGCATTATCCATAGCAGTCATTCTAGCCGCATTTTCACTAGCTGAATTATCTAATAAAGCACGGAAAATTTGACCATTAACATACTTTGGTAGAAGTTCTGTTAGAATTTCACCTTCGCTTGGTTCATAAACATACTCTTGTGAAGCTTGTTTTTGAACTTCTGCTGCTTCTGCTACTTCTGGAACAACTGGCAATAAAGATAACTTTTCAGTTGTTTGTCTTGCTACATGCACAAAATGACCGTAGAAAATTTCTACAGCATCTACTTCTTTAGCAGTATATGCACGAATAAGTTCTTCACCAATATGTGTTGCTAATGAGAAATTGAAATCGCCCATAACATCATCAAATGATTCACTTATTGAATAGCTAGACTTAGCTACTGCATCGCGTGATTTCTTACCAACAGTAATAAATTGTACTTCTTTGCCTTCTGCCTTTTGAGCATCAGCGTACTTCATTGCTGCGGTAATGATATTAGTGTTATATGCACCACATAAGCCTCTTTCAGAAGTCATAAGAATAACAACAACATTCTTTTGTTCTTCATGTACTTCTAAAAGTGGGTGTGTAGTTTCGCTAGCACGAGAAGATAAGTCATGTAATAAAACTTCAAATTTTTCTGCATAAGGGCGAAAACGTTCGATACGTCCCTGTGCACCACGCAATTTAGATGAAGAAACCATGAACATAGCTTTTGTAATCTGTTTAGTCTTTTTAACACCGACTATTTGGTTTTTTACGTCTTTTAAAGAGGGCATAATTCCACCCTAAGCCTTAAAGGTTGCCTTAAACTCTTTGATAGCTGCCACAAGACGATCTTCAATATCTTTATCAAGTGCTTTTTTCTCACGAATATCAGTAATGATATCGCTTTTAGCTGTACGAAGCATTTCAAGGAAGCCTTTTTCAAAAGATTGAACGTCTTCAACTGCAATATCGTCCATGTGACCACGAGTAGCAGCATATAATGATGCAACTTGTTCTTCTTGTGGCATTGGTGAGTATTGTGGCTGTTTTAATAGTTCTGTAAGACGTGCACCACGATCAAGAGTTTGCTTTGTTGAAGCATCAAGATCAGAACCGAATTGAGCAAAAGCTGCCATTTCACGGTATTGTGCTAGGTCAAGACGAAGTGTACCAGCAACTTGTTTCATTGCCTTAATTTGAGCCGCACCACCAACACGAGATACCGAAATACCAACGTTAATAGCAGGACGTAAACCAGCGTTGAATAAGTTAGATTCTAAGAATACCTGACCATCAGTAATAGAAATTACGTTAGTAGGAATATATGCAGATACGTCACCAGCTTGAGTTTCAATAACAGGAAGTGCTGTTAATGAACCGCCACCAAGTTCGTCAGACATTTTTGCAGCACGTTCAAGTAAACGTGAGTGTAAGTAGAAAACGTCACCAGGGTACGCTTCACGTCCTGGAGGACGACGAAGTAATAATGACATTTGACGATAAGC
>CAYJFV010000351.1:0-1798 GCA_964369275.1 uncultured Desulfovibrionaceae bacterium | reverse complement strand
TGATACTTTTGATGACTATAAAAGAGCAATAGAGCAAATAAAATCTTGGCAATAAATTGCAATTTTTGTGCTATGGGGTATAATATGGGAAGAATATATAATGAAAATATAGATATTGATATGGAAAAAGCACAAAAATTCTTTGAAAATAGGTTTTCAAAAGATAATCCTGCTGGTTCTGTAATGCTACGTGCAAATGCGGATAATATTGCACACTTGCGAGATATAAAAGAAGCTGAACGCATCATATCAATAATCAAAGTAAAATACTAGATATTGGCTGTGGTTACGGGCGTTTAGCAATGCACTTTAAAGATACTGTTGCCTGCTATAATGGTATAGATTCTTCACATACCTATATTAACGCCGCAAAAGAAATGTTTGAAGACTATAAAAATGTGAATTTTTATAGAATGTTAGCTGATAATTTAGAACAAGAACTTTTACAAAAAGATTATAATATCATTTTTCTAACAGGTTTATTTGTGTATATGAATGATGCGGCTGTTGCAAAAGTTTTACAAAGTATTCCTAAATTTGTACAATCTAATGCGGTATTTTATTGTAGAGAATCTGTTTCAGTTATAGATGAAAGGCTTACTTTGAAAGATTTTCCTTCAGAAGAATTGCAAGTTGATTATAATGCAATATACCGCACCCCAAAAGAATATGAAGCTCTTTTTGCACAAAATTTACCAAGTGCAAGCATAGCTTCCTCAAGCTTAATTTTAGATGAAACTACAGGGGCAAGAAAAGAAACAAACCAACAATACTGGCTGCTCAATTTGTAAAAGAAACATAAAATTATATATGGGAGAAAATGCTTAAAATTCTAAAAAACTTATCACCTACAGAAATTATTTTAGCAATTTTTGTTATGGTGCTTACTTGTGTGCAAGTTTATTTAGATTTAAAACTTCCAGATTATATGTCAGAAATAACCTTGCTTGTACAAACAAAAGGCAGTGCAATAGAAGATATTTATTCTGCGGGAATAGGCATGGTTTTATGTGCCTTAGGTAGCTTGTTAACCTTTGGAATAATTGCAGTATTAGCTGCTAAAGTTGCTTCTAATTTTTCATTTACTATTAGAAAAAAACTTTTTGAAAAGGTTATGTCTTTTTCAATGAAAGAGGTAAGCTCTTTCTCAATTTCTAGCCTTATAACTAGAATGACAAACGATATTACACAAGTTCAGCTTATAATAATTTTTGGCTTGCGTATGCTTATAAAAGCACCAGTCACCGCAATTTGGGCAATAGCAAAAATAGCAGATAAAAATAGCTCTTGGACAATGGTAACGGCAATTGCCTTAATAATTCTTATGTGTATTGTTGCTGTTTGTCTATTCTTAGTTGTGCCAAAATTCAAAAAATTACAAGTGCTTACTGATGAAATTAATAGGCTAACTCGCGAAAATTTAGAGGGTTTAAATGTAATTCGTGCCTATAATGCAGAAGAATATCAAGCAATTAAATTTAGCAAGGCAAATCAGGAACTTACGAATACTCAGCTTTTCACTGCACGCGTATTATCGTTTATGATGCCAAGCATACAAATGGTAAATAATGGCTTAGTGCTTGCGGTATATCTTGTAGGGGCGGTTATTATTAGTAAGGCTTCTGGTGCTGAAAAAATGACTTTGTTTTCTGATATGGTAGTTTTTTTCTCTTATGCAATTTATGTTATTATGTCATTTATGCTTCTTGTAAGGGTATTTATGCAATTACCGCGTGCTAGTATTTCTGCAAAAAGAATAAATGAAGTGCTTTATACGCAAGAAAGCTTGCAAGAAGGT
>CAYJFV010000350.1:0-1798 GCA_964369275.1 uncultured Desulfovibrionaceae bacterium | reverse complement strand
GAGGTTTATTTTTATGCCAGTAAAATCAAAAACAGTTAGTATGCTTAAATTATGCGAGGGTAAAGAACCCGCAATTGTATTTATTAATGGCTTTCTACAAGAAAATGATACTAGCTTTGATGAATGGAAAGAGGCCATTAGTGTGCAATTTGCAGGACATGCTTGTTATGGTTTAGCATGGCCCTCTAACGATATGTGGACTATTCTTGCAGAGGCACAAAAAAGAGCAAAGCTTCCCTCTTATACTCCACTTAAGAAAATGGCAAAAATATCAAATACATTTACTTTTGCATGGAAAGATGCATTAAACCATACGCACACAGCCGGCGATGCTCTTGCTAAGTGGTTATCAAAGCGTGATACGCCAGTAATTATTATGGGGCATTCACTAGGGGCAAGAATAATACACCGTAGCCTTATAACACTAAAAAAGAAATATGGCGTAACAAATCAAAAAAGTAAGGTTTACCTTGTGCAAGATATTTACTTACTTGGCGGGGCAATTACAAGCGAGCTAAAAGAATGGCAAAAAATTGAAGATACCTTTTCTGGCACTTTGTATAATATTTATTCTGATAATGATAATGCTTTAAAACGTGTATATTTTATGCTAACCCGTGGCGAAGAAGCTATTGGTATAAGCGAAATTGAATGTATTGAAGATAGCTTTTTTACAAATATTCCCCTGCCTGAAAAAATAAAAAGCTATTTTAAAAATAAATTATCTGAAAATGAAGAAAAAGAGCTAAGCCTTGATTTAAGAATAGTAAACTTTGACGCAAGTCAATATGTAGCAGGGCATACAAAATATAAACTCGAGTACAATAAAATTTTATCAGCCCTACATAATAGTGCAGAGTAATATAATAATTTATTCTATTGAAAATCCGCCCTCACGAACGGCTGCTTTTGCTAGAACTGTTGTAGGGTCAATATGCGGATAATCTAAATTATATAATTTAAAAGCAACAGGAAGCTCTGTGCAAGCTAAAAGCACACAACATGCCCCTTTAGCAAGAAGTTCTTCAATTGCCGCTTTAAAGCCCTCTGGAGAAAGGCTTGTATTTCCTGCCTTTATTCCATTGTAAATAATATTCATAACTTCTTTTTGTGAAGCATTTTCAGGCACTAAACATTCAATACCTTGTGCTTGTAATGCCTTATGGTATAAACCTGTTCCTACAGTGCCATCAGTTGCAAGTAAACCAACTTTATCATAGCCTAATTTTTTTGCTTCAAGTGCGGTTTGCTCAATCATATTGATTAAAGGAATTTGTACAGATTCAGTAATGAAGTCAGCAAAGAAATGAGCAGTATTACAAGGCATTACAATAAAATCTGCCCCCGCGGCTTCTAATCTTTTTGCTGAAATTTGCATTTGAGCAACAGGTGTATCTTTTTTTTCTTTTATAGCTGCTGTTCTATCGCTAATATTTGTATTATTATCAATAATTATATGTAGATGTTCGGTGTCACTTTTTGCAGGGGTAAGCTCAATTATTTTAGAAAATAAATCGGCTGTGGCAAGTGGCCCCATACCACCAAGAATACCTACTGTTTTTTTCATAATTTTCCTCTAATTCAAATAATGCATACTTTTATAGTATAAAAGTTTAACAATTTTTATATTATACTTTCAATAGTGTCAACTTTGTATTTTGGCAATAAAAACAAAAGAGAATTGCTTGCAAAATTTTATTTAATTTTATAGCATTATAGGTAAGATAAGCAATTTTTATTTTTTTTTGGGGGGGAGCATGAAGAAAACAATTCTATTTGAAATGTATGATAAACCATG
>CAYJFV010000349.1:0-1802 GCA_964369275.1 uncultured Desulfovibrionaceae bacterium | reverse complement strand
ATTATCGCTTTGGCAAAATTTACTTGCAGCCATTATAACTATTGTAATAGCCTATAGTATTGAAGGTAAACCAAGCTTTATCTTAACTCCAACGCTTACGGCACAGCTTTTATTTTTGGGTGTTTTAGCAACGGCGGTTGCATTTTGGGCATCAACAGTAATAAGCCAATATTTGCCAGCAGTAGTGAACTCTTTAGGTTTATTAGCAGTGCCAATTACAAGTATGGTAATATCTGCAATTTATTTAGGCGAAAGGTTAGATTTACCATTAGTTATAGCAACAATTCTTATTATTTCTGGAATTATTCTAGGGTTTATACCTAATATGCAGGCAAGAAAAAAGCATTTGTAGTGTAAGTATAGACGGTTAGTATAAGTTAATTTTCCTTTTTTAGTATACAAAAAAAGAGCTTAGTTATCTAAGCTCTTTTTCTTATAATAATTTTTTTATATTATTTGATTATATACTAAAATTCAGTATATCCCATAAAGTCTTGTAAGAAATTACGCATTGCAGGGCTACTAGTTGGTAGTGCCATTTCCCTAGAAATACCTTTGTGTAATACTTGAAGTACATTCCCAGCAGGGCCAGATGAACCAGTAGCTAGAAGTAGAGAGTTTGCAGTTTCTTTAAGTCTTTTATTTAAAGTAGCTTTAATCGCTGGGTCTTCAAGTTGGTCTGCATACTTAGTTTCCAATTCTGATTTTACGCTGTTTAGCAAAGAAGCAAATGTTTGTTTGATCGGAGCAAGTTCAGGCGTATTGGCCGCAGTAGTTACCGCTGTAAGAATTTGAGCTTTTTGTGCATCATTACCTTCTATAAAGCCACGTATTTGTTCTGTTAATCCGTGTTGTTGGTCTAGTCTTTGCCAAGTTTCCATAGTAGGTCTAGTTATCGAAGCAGCAGCCATTCTAAATGATATAGCTACAGGTTCATTTCCGCGTAAAAAGTTATCTGCATTCAGAGGGTTAGCATAATTCATATAGCTTCTTAAACCTTCGGTAAGTCCAACTGCTATTCCCCTAATTCCATGTTGTTGATATAGTTCTTCACGTTGCGGGTTAGTATTTTGTATAAGGTTTAGAATATGTTCACTGCGTGATGGTTGTATATGTAGCATTTCTATAGGAGCTTGCCCCTCTTGTGCCATTGGTGCCGCTTGGCTTGCATTATGTGCAGCAATTTTTGTGGTAAGAGCATCTAATAAAGGCCCAATAGTGTCTGCTATGCTACCCGAACCACTCTCGCCAACAATACAAACTTTGTCGCGAATATCTTGTATTAAGGTTTGAGCATCATTCATATTAATAGAATCAATATCACCACGTTCAATTAAACCTGCTACAATCTTGGTAGCCATAAAATCAGCTTGATACGCACTTGACCTAGATACGTCAAACTTACCAGTTTGTGTATCTTGTTCTCTAAAGCCATCTGTAAGAGAGAGTATTAGCTTTTCAGTAGGGTTGGCAATTCCATGAGGGTCTTGAAAATTATCATATGCATTCATAATAGCAGTAGTTTGTGCAGCTTTTGATGCATCTAGTGCTTGCATCATATCCGCACCAGTAATGCCTGTACGCCCAAAAGATGGGGTAACTAAGTTTTGAACAACATCACGTAAGCCCTGTGGCATCTGTCTATTTTCAAGGCTCACTGCTTGTCTATTTATCAGATGTCTTAGCACATCGTGGTTTTGTGCCGCAATTTCTTGTCTACCTGATGATGTAAAGGATTTAAAGAAGTTGCCTACTTTATCCATAAAGCTTTGTGTGGTAAGATTACCATTTTGTAGTTTATA
>CAYJFV010000348.1:0-1808 GCA_964369275.1 uncultured Desulfovibrionaceae bacterium | reverse complement strand
TGCCCTTAATCTCGAAATATTCACCACAGATTTCTTAAAAGCTTTTATCTTTTAGTGTATAAAAATACCCTTCCTAAAATTTGAGTATTTTTGTAATTCCTCATTCGTAAATTGAATTGCAGGTGGAATTTTACTTTTAGTACCTAAACAAAATCTACAGGTTTCTTTAAATAAGTTTTGTTTTGCAAAAAAATCTAGTAGACAACTCTGTAACAAATGTGGAGCTGTGGAAAATTTTTCTATAATATCAACCACATGATTTAATTCTGGATTTAATTTTTTTATATCAATGAAAGTTGGAATTTTTCCACAAGTAAATATTTTTCCATCTGCTAATGTGAGACAGCCTTTATTTTCACAACTATTATATAGAGCTTGGACTTCATTATCATTATTATTTCGTTCTATTTCAAGCCCGCCAGAGTTAAACCATTCATTTGAACCGTAAAGAAATTGATATACTTGATATTTAATATTATTATCTTCTAATTGTTTTATAAGTTTTTCTCTTATTTTTTTGCTACATTCATAATTGGAAATAGTAACTTCAATTTTTTTATATTTCTTTAACACATCTAAAGCTTGCTGAGAAAAACGACTTGTACCATTAGTTGAAATTGATATATTTGAAATAGGTAATTGAGCAATACTTTCTAAAAATATATCTAGTTGAGGGTGAACAAGCGGTTCACCCCCTTGAATTTGTATTTTATCAATATTGATATATCTTGTAAGTAACATTAAGGCTTTCAGAGATTTTAATGGCTCATATATACGCTGATGCCCGCAGGGAATTAAATTGCCACAATTCTTACACAAAAGTGTACACTTTTGACCAACCCAAAAAACTAAAAAAGGAACATTAAGTCTAAGTGTATTGTGCATTTTCCTACTCCATTATATTAGATATACATTTTAAAAAGCGTACTTCACTAATAAATTACCAGTATGCTTTGCTTGTTTTGAACCATAAGCACCACCATAGCTAAGCTTTGCACTAAGGTTATTCTTTTTGTACTCTATACCTAGGTTTGCAAGTACTGTAGAATTATCTTCTGTAGCCCTAGTTTCATAATTGCCACCAAATACGCTAAACTTACTATCAATTTCATTGCCTGTAAGGTTTTGACGTAAGCCAGCCCCAGCAAGAAGTGCTACTACACTATTACTTTGCAACTGCCATTCGCTACGCCAATTTAGATTTACATTAGCATATAAAGCTGAATAGGTTGAAGAGTCATAATTCATATTATAGGCTGATGTTGTATATGTAATAGTGTAATCGTCATTGCGTGAACCCAAATAGCTTAAGCCAATTTCAGGAGTGAGAGAGTGCATAGCTGAAATATTCCATATATAGCCAGTAGAAAGTGCGGTATATAAAGTTAGGCTATCGTATACGCTGTCACCGAGTACGCTTGTTCCCAAATTATAGCTGTTATCATTTTCAGCAAACACGCCTGTAACTTGCCCTGCAACATACCATTCAGGCATAATGTTATAGTTTGCGTGTGCACCAAGTGCGAATGATTTTATATAGCTATCCATTGTTTTGCCGTTATAATCGCTGAAATTGAAGTCTAAATGACCACCAAAAGAAAGTTTCTCGTTCATGGCATAGCTTGCACCGCCTGTAACCCCCATAGCTTTAGCATAGAAACTATATTTACTATTATCTGTATAACTATAGTAAGGATTAAAGAAAACAGTCCATAGTAAACATGCCGTTGGCGTTGGCGGAGACATTACCATTAGTAGCGGTTCCACCCCTTGCAGTCGTGGTGATAGTGCCATAATTGCTTAAACTG
>CAYJFV010000347.1:0-1813 GCA_964369275.1 uncultured Desulfovibrionaceae bacterium | reverse complement strand
TAGGAAAAATAAAAATGAGTATGAATGTTAATAGTGCAACAGGCACAAGTTCTGTAAGTGGAATTGATAATGCCTCTACTGGTAGTATTCAATTATTGTTTGCTAAACTACAATTAGAATTAGCTGATACAGCTAAAACAAATGCTATGGATAAAATGAATGAAATCCAAAAAGCACAAGATGAACAAAAAGAAGTAGCAGCTTTTTTACAAGAAGCTCGTCAACTTCAAAGTAATGCAGGTGATGGTTTAAGTACTATGCCTAACGATATGGTAAACTATATGAAAGCAAATGGTTTAGCATACGATAAAGCAGGTAACGATAACTATCATAATAAAGAAGAATGGGATGTTGCAATTGCATCACTTCAAGCACACCAAGAACAATTGGGTACAGATACTCAACAATTAATGGTATATATCCAAGATTACATGGGTCAATATAACTCATACTTACAAGGTGCTAACTCTGCAATTCAAACTTCTAACCAAACTCTTAGTTCAATTGCTAGCGGTCGCTAGGAAAATGTTTTTCAACCTAGATAATAGTTTTTGTTTTGTATATTATACAAGACAATTATATAAAATAATTTAGAATAATAAACCTTTAAGGAGCTAATCATGGCATTTACAGAAAAAGACTTAGACGCACAAATCGAAGCATTCAATGCATTAAAAGAAGAATTTTCACGTTTAGAAGCTGAAGGCGAGCAAATGAAGAAAAACTTGGGTGTTACTAGTGCAGATTTAGTTATTGACTTTGATGCACTTAGTCCACAAGAAAAAGAATTTGTAGCACAAGCACAAGAAAATGCAAAAAGAGCAGGTGCAGAACGTGTAGGACAAAATTCAAATACTACAACATCTTCAACTGCAAAAGCTCCTGGTGCTGGTCGTCGTAACGCAATTAGACTATAATTTTAGTAAATAACCCTTTTTATAAATACTTACCATACAATGGCATTATCTTTAGGTGTGCCTAATGGAGAATATATGCAAATGTTAAATGAAATTCAACCAGATTTAGCTGAAAAAGCTATGCTAAACTATGCTGAAGGTACTCCAATTTACCAAACACTTGGTATTGAAGAAAAAGCTTTAGAAGCTGCTTATTTAGTAGCATATAACAATTATATTGCTGGAAATTATAAAGAAGCTGAAACTATGTTTTCTATGCTAACATTATATAATACAACTGACGCTCGTTTTTCAATGGGTTTAGGTTCTGCCCGTCAAGCACGCGAAAAGTTTTTAGAAGCTATTGATGCGTATTCTATTGCAGCAGTAATTAGTGATATGCAAGACCCTACCCCACAATATTATGCTGCTATTTGCATGATAAAGCTTGGAAAACCAAAAGAGGCTATTGCTACTTTAGAAGTTGCATTACAATCTAAAAAACTAGGCGAATTTGAACACTTAAAATCAATGTGTGAAGACTTATTAATTGCATTAAAGGCAGGCTAATTATGTCTACAATTCAAAATAATCAGAATTATAATTCTAGTCAGATTGCAAGTACTACTACAATATCAAATGCAACACAAGTTGCACAAGCAGCAATTAATTTTACAAATAACTTGCCACCTGCTACAACAAAAAATACTACAACTTCTACTACTAACCAGCAATTGCCCTCCTTGCCTGCCCCTAGTGGTACAAATCAAAATTTATCATTAGATAACCTTCTTGCTGCTATTGATATTATTACAAGAAAACTTGCGGCACAACAAGGTATTGATAGTATTCAAGCTCGTGGTGATGAAAGAAAAGCGGCGAACGATGAAAAAATTAAGCAAATTCAAGAGAATTTA
>CAYJFV010000346.1:0-1823 GCA_964369275.1 uncultured Desulfovibrionaceae bacterium | reverse complement strand
AGTATGAGATGTTTTGCTATATCTAGTCATATTAGTTCACGGGATTTATTTATTTAAGTTAGAAATTACAAGCATTAATAAAATTCGACCATCATGCCATGTAATTAAACGCTCAGAGATAAGCACATTTTTTTGAATACCATCAAGGTAGAACTCTCTTACATGAGTATCAAAATTTGGCTCATTCACTTCGTTAAAGCATGGCGAACTTGAAAAATCGTTAGAATTATAGAAAGTTTGAGCAAAAGTTTCACCCAAAATACCATTTAAGTGTAATTTTGTTTGTGTATATTTGTTCGCGTATACTATTTCTTTTTTCTTAGTGTCGCAAATAAAAATACCTTCTTCTAAGTTGTCAAGAACGCTTTGTAAGGTAATAAGAGCTTTTGCAGAGTCTACATTATTTCTTGCACCTTGTTCAGTCATAGCATTAATAATTTGAGCTATTTCGCCAACCTTACCATTTATTGGAGGAATACGTCTAATAACACCATCACGTAGATTTTCAACACCATTCATAAGTGTAAGAATTTCTTTTATAGATATCCAAGCAAACAAACCAAGTAAAGAAAAAATAATTATAAAGCTTAAACCTAATACTAAAAGAACTTGGTTAGTTGTTTGTGAAAATTCTTCATCAATATATTCTGCAAGCTGGTTAGCCCAAGTGTAGCCTATAACTTTACCATTTCTTTCAATGGGTTGCATAGCATTTAAAATTTCACCACGTACCATTTGACCTTTATCAACTGTAGTTGTATTGGTTCTCATTGCTTCACGTGCAGGGTGATCATCGTTAATTCGCACGCCAACAAGGTGGCTATAAGAGGAAGATGGCCCATAGTTTGCTATAGTGTCAAATTCATCATCAAGAATGTAATAACCAACAGCAAGCCCCGGTGCAAAGGTGCTTACATAGTCAGAGGAAGGAGTTAAATATTCGTTTAAAGCTTGGAGTTTTTCTTCTTTTGTGGCATCACTTAGGTTTAGCATTAGAAAAATTTCATCATATCCACCATCTGGAATTTCAGCTTCTAATACTTTTGCAAACGAAATAAGATAGTTACCTCGTTCTTTTTCTGAAACTTCATTTAACAAGTTTTGCCCTAAGGAGGCCAAAGCAAGAAATGATACACCTAAAAACGCAAATAAAATAAAGAAAATTCTAAATTGATACGACTTAAATGTTTTAAACATGAAAACTCCACAGTATTTTATGATATAAAAGTACCACAAATTTTATATTTAGTCAAGCTACAGAAACAGATAAAAAAGCTTAATATTATAAGTAGATAAGTGATAATTTTCTTCGTGTTACGCTATGTTTCATTTTAATATTAATTATTTAAAATTATAATAATAATTTTAAATTTTTATCATCTTAAAAATTATCTAAAATTAGCTAGTTATGTATGTTTTTGCTAGACTTGCAATTTTTTTTATGTTAATTTTAATCTATAGTTCTACTTTGAAGGAGCCTGTTTTTATTATGTTGAAAGTGAATGAACTAAGTTTTAAAAAACATTTATATGATAGTGAAAACAAAAATATTTTTTTTGATGCCAACTATTATTTGAAAAATAATTCAGAACTGATAGAGCAAAAAATTGACCCCTTAGTACATTATACAGGTATTGGCTGGAAGCAAAAGAAAAACCCTAGCCAATTTTTTGATACATCTGAATATCTTACTTGTTTTCCTGAAATTATACCAATAGGTATGAATCCTTTTGAGCATCTTCACTTTGTTTTAGAAAATGGCAAAATTATTGAAACAGAGTTTGCAAGTGAACTTATTGAAATTCAACATGAATTTACACAAA
>CAYJFV010000345.1:0-1828 GCA_964369275.1 uncultured Desulfovibrionaceae bacterium | reverse complement strand
ATCATCTGATTTATCAAAAGCTTTTAGGAAATCTGGAATTTTGATATCGCTTGAACTAAAGCCAAATCTTGCACGTGCATCAATATATTGTACAAATTGTTGGTCTAAAATATCTTTGATATGCGGTTCAATTTCAATTTTATTTTTTGTACGAATACTTTCACCTACCCAAACATCTTGTCTTAAATAAGTTAAAAGATTAGGGGCTTGCGGTAAAAAGCATAAGTCATAGTTTCTTTTATAGTCTATGTCGCGTTCAATAGCTAAACCGTAGCAGGGTAGTTCACGCCCAAAAAGCCACTGAAAATAATTCTTCCAAGAGCTAAATAATGTTTTAGGCATAGTATATAACAAAGTATCGTTATAAATACTTGTTTCAAATTCTTTATACCAAATAGTTAATCTATTTTCGCTATTATTTGTATCTTTTCCTTCTTCAAAAGGTGAATTAGCAAATAAAGCTATAAATACAGGGCTAAGCTGTAGAATTAAATTAAGGGCATTAATTGCATTATTTGTGTTTATGCCGATACTAGGGCTAAGTTGCGTTTTACCATCAACTCCAGCATAGTGGCTATGACCACGAACATCGCGTATATAGAAATACATAGACTTATCAAGTACAAGTTCATTATACTTATCAAGGCTTACTTCTTGGTTTGGTAATTCTGAACAGTTGATAATTGAAGCATTATCTTCTTCAAGAATATCAACTATTTCATTAAAGGTTTGAGCTGTTGCATTATCTAAGCCTTCAAGTGAATTGTAAGGCCCTATTGCAAGTTCAATTATACTAGGCACACAGTCATGCCCAGCAACTATGTTAGAAGAACCTTCTTTGCGGTTAACATCTAAAATACTTGCATTGCAATAGGTATAATTGGCATTATAGCCCTTGTTTTTCCATTCTTTAGCAAGGCTATCAAGCGTTGTTTGAGCATTATAAAGTTCATCATTCTTGTTTAGTATAGGAAATTCAAGTTCAACACCATAAGATAATGTTTCCATAAGGTACCTTTTGTTTCAGGATTAGTTTGGCATTTCAAAAAACATTTCAATTACATTTGTGTTATCATCAGCACTATAGCATTGATGGCTTGATACAGTTTTTATTAAATGTACGCCTAAACCGCCAATTGGTCTTTCTTCAATTTCCATATCAAGTGTATCTGAATTATCAATATTAACAAAAGGATCGAAGGCATGCCCCCAATCTCTTACCCATATTGAAAGAAATGGCTTGTTATCGAAACGAATTTTGCGTATACCAAATTCTATTTTACCAATCATATCTTGGTGTTCTAAATGTTCTGGATTTTGGTAAGCATAGTTTATAACATTTACAAGAACTTCTTCAATTGCAAGTTCCATCATCATAAAGTTTAAATTCTCATTCTCTAATTGAGAATGTAAAAATTCATTTGCTTGTGTAATACTTTCTAAATTTGCATCAAAAAGAGTGGAAGGCATAAAAACCTCGCTTTATTTAAGAATTCAATGAAATAATTGCTTCATCTTGTGTTGAAAAAATAGATAACATACCTGTGAAACCAGATACTTTAAAAACTTCTGCTACCATATCCTGCAAACTTGAAAAAGCAATTTGAATATTAGAAGCTTTTGATAGCTTTAAGATAGTAAGAATAGATCTTAAACCCGCAGAACTAATATATTCAAGTTCAGCAAAGTTTAAAAGCAGTTTTGTACAACCATCTTCTAATATTTTTTTTACTTCATTTTCAAATTCACTTGTAGTTATAGCATCAATTCTGCCAACTACACTAACTATAGTAATATCGTTTTCATTTATTACGTTTACTTGCATAAT
>CAYJFV010000344.1:0-1844 GCA_964369275.1 uncultured Desulfovibrionaceae bacterium | reverse complement strand
AGTAGCGGTTCCACCCCTTGCAGTCGTGGTGATAGTGCCATAATTGCTTAAACTGTAATTGCCAGTAGTAGCTTGAGCATGCATGCCGGTGGCGTAGGCTTGGGCATTGGCACCACTTGTTACTGTGCTTATATTTTCTATGCTTATGCTCCCACGATTTGTAAAGAGAAAATTTATATTTCCTGCACTGTGACCATACATGCCAATTTTACTATCAGAACTACTATCAAAACCACCTGTGATAGTGCCATTATTTTCAAGAATTGGATCTTCTTCTGTTGCTTCCATGCCAGCTACAGTTGTGCCTGCTGGATTAGTAGCTGCAAAAGCGTGAATTGAGGGAAGGCAAGAACATGTTGTTAGCCCCACAATGCCTGCACAACAAAATAGATATTTAAATTTTTTATGCGTGTTCAACATATCTTTTCCTTTCATTAAAAGTTATTTATATAGCCAATAAAGTTAGCATTATTCTAATAAGAAACAAGAAAAATTAAAAAGCCATACCAAATAATTAAGCTAGATTTTAAAATTCATTTTTTTTGGTTTTAATACAAAAAACAATACATTATTAGCTTATAATTGTAAATATAATATTAAATGCAAAAAAACCTCCTATATTTTTTATATAGGAGGTTTTTTTATTCTTTATATTATGTTCTTATGTATGTAGTTGTAATTCTTCATTAGGTTTACAAATTACACCTTTTATATATACATATACACCAGCTTGATTAGTTTGAGAATTAATCATAGCACCAGCTACGTTAAAACCAGCATCGGTAGGAGAAAAACCTAGTAATGGAATTAAAGCACCTGTAAGTGTTACTTTAACATCTTTACGGCTAAGGTTTGCTTCTAAATATCTAGCTGTTTCAAATAACGTAAATGTGCCATGAGTAATAACGAATTCAGTTTGCTTTGATTCTTCAATAGCTTTTAGCATTGCTTTTCTATCGTTTTCATCTATTTGACGTGAATCTTTCATGCAAATTTGCTCAAACTCTATGCCTGATATATCCATTTCTACAGTTTTTTTCAAGTAGCCCGCAATAACTGATTCTTTATAAGGTACAGGCGTACACAAATCAGGATTATAGTACGAATCAATTGTTCCACCAGTAAGTATAAATTTCATATAATACCCTTTTTTTAAAACTTTTATTTTACTTCAACATTATCGTATTCAAGCCCGTCGTTTTTACCAATACGCAAGAATGTAGTTGTGAACATAACAATTGTAGATACAAATGCATAAAATACAAATGGAGCAATATCCATTGCAGACAATGGAATATCAGTTGTGCTTGCAAAACCAACTGTTAACATCATAGTTGCAGTCCAAGGTCCTACACAACAGAAAGTAACTGCATGTGCAGAGATTAAGTTTGCAACACGATATGGGCTAAGATTATATTTTTCTGCTAAAGGTCTAGCGAAAGATGGTCCAACTAATAAAATTGCAGGAGCTGTTAAACCCATTAAGCCAGAAAGAATAAGTACCATTAATGAAAGTACAACTTCAGAAGAAATTGGTCCACGAGCAACTTTTACTAAACTTTCCATTAGTACAACATCGCCACCGCCAGCTCTCATTAAATTAATTGTTGCAAATAACATTAGTGCAAGAATAATAACTTGATTCATACCCGCAATACCTGAATAAATTATTCCGCTAACTGTTCTATCAAGCCCTTCACCAGCAACAGTAATAAGTGCAGGTGTATCAGTAATGGCATCAATTTGAATTATATCAATCAAACCAAAGGCTACTGCAACAATAGAAGAAAATACTATACCAACAGAAGTTGCAATAACAATATTACCAACTTTAATAGCTATGT
>CAYJFV010000343.1:0-1845 GCA_964369275.1 uncultured Desulfovibrionaceae bacterium | reverse complement strand
CGATGCGAACCAGTAAGAAGATTGCCATTTCTTAAGCGTTTAATTTCAAAAACAGTGTTTACTGTAAGAAGCCAGCGTAAGTCGCCTTTATAGTCTAAACCAACGGAGAATTGTCTACCCGCTGAGCAAAGAAACATGAAATCTGTGCCGAAAAAATCCATCGAAGTCATGATATTTTCGCATTTTGTGATGTTTGCTGGAACTGCATCTGCTTTAATCATAAATTCTTTTTCATCGCCATTTGAAAGTTTGACACTTACTTTTGTTGTGTAATCTGCATATAAACCCACAACAGGAAGTGCATGGCTTTGAGAAGCTTCAAAAGTTTGTACAATATCTTCACGGCTATTACGTTTACCATGTACTGTAAGTGTTGCTGATACTTTTGAGTCGGTCTTAAAAAGTATTAAGGCAGCTAAAGGGTTAACTAAATAAGGGTTTACAATAACGGTTGCGTTTTCAAGTTTTGGCTTTGCCTCTTCAAAAGCAGACATAAATTTTGCTTCTGCGGCATTTTGCTTGTGGATTAAATGCTCTTCATAATTATAAGATACAAAATTACTCATATTTTTCTCCTTACTAGTTGCTTTACCCATTTGACAACTTTATCAAACTGGAATAGTGTTATGTTTCACAAGTAACATAAAAATAATTTCAACATTGTCTTTTAAAAGACAATGGACACTAAATATCTAATGAAATTTTAGTTTATTTGAATTTATTTTTTAATAAATTTGCTTTTTTTTTGATATCTTTTTGGAGATTATATGCAAAATAAACATCTGAATTCACAATATTTTCTAAAAGAAGTTAATGCAATATGGAGAAAAATTTTACATTTAGGCAGAGAATCAGAAGTTGCAGCCAACACAGTGTTACCAAAGTCAAATTTAAAATATTTTTCTTTTTTAGATAGTGGGCGTATACGTCTTGAAAGTTTTAATATGCATGGTGGAATACGCTTTATTAAATTCTTCGATTCTGGCTGTATTATTGGTGAAACAGCAGCTTTTCAAGCTAGCGATATTATTTCTTGTTCATTAGTTACACTTGAACCTTGTACAATTTTTCACTTTGATGCAGAATTATTAAAAGATGAAAATTTTATTAAAGAATACCCAGAATTAATAATCAATCTTTTAGATTCCCTCACACTTAAATTAACAAATTCCTATGAAGTTGTTTCAGATTCAAGTATTCCTAAACCCAAACAAGCAATATGTAGATTTCTTGATAGCCTTGCAGACAAAAAAGATGAAAATTCTTTCTACCCTGGCCTCACGCAAGACGATATAGCATTTACTTTAGGATACCATAGAAGCACTGTTTGTAAAATGCTTAAAGAGCTACGCAAAGAAGAAATACTTGGTAAATTCGACCACAAACAATTAGAAATTTTTAACAAAGAAAAACTTCAACAATACGCAAAAGGCGAGTAATATTTTCTTCTAAGCTATTAACTTGCCCATAACTTTTTAACTACATCTTCTTTACTTTCTAGTTGCTATTTTTTGAATAAAACAAATATATGTTAAAAATAGAATAGTATAATAGTAAGCTATTTATATACAACAAAGCCCCTTATTCAAATAAATAAGGGGCTTTGATAAATTTTATTGTGGTAGCACGGGGGTCTACTGAATTTTTATTCTATTTATTTGATTTCATATATTTTTATTTTTTGAAAAATTTAATTTACCGTAAATTTTACCGTAATAAAATATTGTGCAGAAAAATTAATTCCATGTGAAAGTAGGTTGCTTTTTATTTATTGCACAATCTTTCAAAAAGGAATTAATAAGGGTTTGATAAGGGATATTCACTTTTTCCGATAAGTTCTTAAAA
>CAYJFV010000342.1:0-1859 GCA_964369275.1 uncultured Desulfovibrionaceae bacterium | reverse complement strand
AAAAAACGCATTATGCAAGCAATAAAGAAGCTCATACTAGTGGCAATAGGCAAGAAAATACGTATTTTTCAGGCCAAAATAATGGCAATAAAAATACGCAGCAACACAAAGCAAATTATACAAGTTCTACGCGTGAGGGCTTAATATCAAGTAAGGATCAACAAAGAGATAGGTTGATAATCACTTTTCCGGAAAGGTACCCTAACAGCATTCTGAAACTCCAAGAATTAGGAGCTGGCATGATTTTGAAAAGTCATTTTGCCACTGAAATGTGGAATGTTTTAGCAACGTACGCACCCGAAACAGTGTTTAATCATCTAAATACTGAACAAAAAACATTTTGGTTACAATGCACTGAGGGGAATGCACCGCCATGCACTGACGAAGCTGGTGAATTTTTTGCTGTAAAAGCTCTTATTCAAAAATTTCATCTTCAAACACAAAGGCAATCTGTTAACATCGCTTTGCGGCATGGTAATACAGATCTTGCCACACAAGGCGAATATCTACAGGCTTTGCAAGAAGAATTTAGAGTTTTGCAACAAAATGACTAGACCTTACAATTCATAAAAGTAACATTACAACAAATATTATTGGCAGTTTTCCGCAAGGAGGAAAAGTGAACACGCAATTTAAAGATTTGCCACCAATTAAAATTCTTATAGAAAAAGGTAAAAGTTTAGGCTATTTAACGCATAAAGAAATAGTAAAAACTCTTCCTCAAGATTTAGCAACTCCTGAAGGCATGGAAGAGCTACTTTCTTTGTTTGATACTATTGATATTCCAATTGTAGAAACCGAAAAAGAAGGGCAAAGTATAGTAGCGTCGTTAAGCAGTAGAAATGAAGAACCTACCGACTTAGAAGGCGATATTGACCTAAGCCTTGACGTAGACATTGAAATAATGGACGATGATGAAACAATTGAAACTACTGAAGTAGCTGAAGAAACTAGTGATTTTGCTTCACGTAATACCGACCCTGTGCGTATGTATTTACGCGAAATGGGAGCAGTACCTTTACTTGATAGAGATGGTGAAGTAGTTATTGCAAAAAAAATTGAAACTGGTGAACAGGATGTTCTATATGCATTAACAGAAGTACCTGTAGCTATTGAAGAAATTATTAGCGTGGGTGATGATTTAAGGCTAAACAGAATAAAATTAAAAGATGTTGTAAAAACCATTGAAGAAGAAGACCCCAGCGAAGAAGAAAGTCAGCGTTCACGCGTAATTAATCTTTTAGATGAGATTAAACAAACTCTTAAAAAGAAAAGAAAAATCTATACTAAACTAGATTTATGCAACACATTAGATAAACGTGTAACACACATTCAAAAAGAAATTTTAGAATACAAAGAAGAAATAGTTACTCGCTTACTTGAAATTAAGCTTGAAAAAACTCTTATTGACCGCATTGTTGAAACAGTAGAAGACTATGTAAGACAAATGCACAACTGTAGAAGAGATTTAGATACTTATATTGCCTCAATTGGTAAAACTCAAGCTGAAATTGAAGAAATATTCCGTGCTTCTGATGCTCGTGAAATGTCGCCAAAAGATGCGGCTTCATCATTAGGTTTTACTATTGATGAATTTTTCTCTTATAAAGAAATGATTGTTGGTAAAATTGAAATTCTTGCTCGTTTAGAAGAAAAATGCTGTCATTCTGTTGAAGATTTAGAAGAAATTGTGTGGCGTGTAAAGCGTGGTTCAGTTTCTGCTACACGTGCAAAGCAAGAATTAATCCGCTCAAACTTACGTTTGGTTGTTTCAATTGCAAAAAAATATACCAACCGTGGTTTACAATTCCTTGACCTTATCCAAGAAGGAAATATTGGGCTTATGAAAGCGGTTGATA
>CAYJFV010000341.1:0-1883 GCA_964369275.1 uncultured Desulfovibrionaceae bacterium | reverse complement strand
TTGGCCGCTTCCGTGAATTCCGCATTTCTAACTACAATCTTATGATGGAACTTATTGATATATGCCTTTATGCAAAAACTATTGATGAAGTTCTAGCAAACCCAGATGTTCAAGAACGTGTTGTTCTTTATAACGATTTTGCAGAAAAAGCAAAAGAACAACTTCTTACTTGTGGTAAATTACATAACAAAATTGTTGTTTTTGACCCACGTAAAGAAGAAAACATTTACCCAACTAACCGCTTTATGATTTATGCTTTATTCCCAGAAGCAACAATTTCTATCCATGCTATGTGGGGCTTAAAGCAACAAAATACTGTTTTCGCTATTGGTAAATCTATTTTTGATAGATCTTCAAAAGCGGATATTGGTTCATTAATGCTTCAGTACAACGGTGGCGGTCACGTTGCTGCTGGTACTTGCCAAGTTGAAAATGATGAAGCTGAACAAAAGCTTCAAGAAATAGTAGATGCACTAAACGCACAAAACTAATTCATAAAAAAATATCTAATGTAAAAGCATGTGCAAACATGCTTTTGCTTTTTATATACAATTCTTATTAGGTACTTATAATGCAACAGCTTACAAAATATACTTGTGAATATGAAATTAGGGCATACAATTGTAATGCCTTAGAAGAACTTACCCTAAAAAATTTAGCTCACTTTTTTCAAGATGTTGCGGATAGACAGTCTGCCCTCTATAATTATGGTTACGACTATTTAATAAGTCTTGATATTGCATGGATATTAGTTAACTATAATATAGTAATTAACAAAATGCCTCGTTGGGGCGACACAATTAAAATTTCTTCATGGGTAAGTACGCTAAAAAAAATCAGCTCTCGCCGTGAATTTAGTGTAGAATGTAATGGCGAAGTAATAGTTACTGCTTCTACTCAGTGGGTAGCATTAAATAAAACAACAAAGAAAATCACTAATATTTTTGATTTCATGGGCGATTTTATCCCCCTAGAAGAGTATGCCACTCAAACAACTTTCCCAAAAATCAGAAAGCCCGAGAATATGCTAGAACAAAAGGCTTTTGTTGCAAGATTTGACGACTTAGACCCAAACAAGCATGTTAATAATGCAAACTACTTTGCATGGGCGTATGAAGCTTTTGGCAATGACTGGATAAACGAACACTATCTTCAAGAAATAGAAATTAATTTCAAAAATGAAACTCTCTATAATGAAAAATTAACATATAATGTTATAATTGAAGATGATTTAGCAACACAATTTGCCACCAAAGAAGACGGAACTGATGCAATTGCAGTGCGTACAAGATGGTTAAAAAAACAATAGTCGCATAATTATTTTATTTTAGGAAGTTATAGCAAGCATAACTTCCTTTTTTATGCACAAAATTTAAAAACTCTTGTTTTACTGATTGCAAAGAAAACAAAAATGTTATACCCTCAACCCTATATGAGTTTAGAAAAACACTAGAAAAATACACGAAAATAAGGAAATTTTATGGCTTCTAATAATAGTCAAAACAATATGGTTTCACGCAACACCGTAATATTATTAATGATAATGAGTTTTGCCATTGGCTTTCTACTTGCAATGGTATTAAACTCTAATAATTCTACTGCTGTAGTTAAACAGCCAATTGGTAGTGGTAATGTGTCTGCTAATATGAATGTTAATTCAGGTTTAAACGCTATGATTCAGGAATTAGAACTTGAACTTGCTACTAATCCGAACAATGTAGGAAATTGGACTCAGCTTGGTAATTTATATTTTGATACTCAGCAATTCCAAAAAGCTGTTGATGCTTACACAAAATCTTTAGAACTTAGCCCAAATAACACTAATGTTATGACTGATATGGGTACAATGTATAGAGCATTAGGAAATTTTGAAATGGCACTTT
>CAYJFV010000340.1:0-1884 GCA_964369275.1 uncultured Desulfovibrionaceae bacterium | reverse complement strand
TTTTGTGGATTTTCCATTTCTGTAACGTGAACAGAACTCATTTCCATACCTGCATAAAATAAGAAAATACTTACCGCGAGTGATAAACTACCGAAACTATTTATCTTAGGAATAATAGTGCTAGGGTTTAGGTCAAGATACATGGTATTACCTGACATAAAGTAAGCAGCCCCTAGACAGATTAAAACTATACCAGGAAATAAAGTACCAACAAGCACGCCCCATTTACTAATAGCTCCTGAAAAAGATGCCCCTCTAAAATTTAGCAAGGTAGCAAGCCAATATACACCAAGCACAACAGCAAGAGTATAATGTGAATTTGCCGCAAGTTTAGTATCAAAAGCTATATCTGTTCCCACAAAAGCAAGCGACACAGCGGCAAAGGTAAGAGCGGTAGGAAACCAAATAGTATTTTGTATCCATTGCAAGAAAATAGCAACAAAGCCCCATCTTGCCCCAAAGGCTTCGCCTACCCAGCGAAACACGCCGCCTTTTTCTGTCCACGACGTACCCATTTCAGCAGAAACTAAGGAAACAGGCACAAGAAAAAACACGGCAGCAAATAGATAATAAAAAATTGACGAAAGCCCATACACGGCTTCACTGCTTAGCCCACGCAAACTTACTATAGCGGCTACATTTATCATAGCCAAAGTAAAAACGGTGAGTGACTTTTTAGTTGGTTTAACATTTTCAGGCATAATATTCTCCTTTAAACTTTATATAGTTTAAGATAATGCACGCATATTTTATGATTGCAATTATTCTAATATTATTATTGCTTTGAAATTTTTTGGCATGTAATTTGCTATATCAATTACACAATTGATATTTTTTTGACACGCTTATAAAATAAGGAGTTATATATGTTTTTTCTAATGGGTAATAATGATAAAAGTGAAAAAAAAGCGAAAAGACCTTATAACGATAATACATCAAATGTAAAAGAACTATTCAGACTAGGGCGTTTCCCTGTTGTTACAACGCAAGAAATTGAAGGTAGAAAAATTGCTAAAGTATTAGGTTTAGTATGCTGTCGTGGTTTTGACGCTGATGAAGCTTTCTTTGGAATGGCTACTATGGCGCAAAATAAAGGCGGGCAAGCAATTATTGGCTACAATGAAAATGTAGCTTTCCACCCAGACGGAAGTAAATTTTTCTCTTGCTTTGGCACTGCTATTATGTTTGAAAGAGAATCTCGTGATGTGCGTGATATGTATGAAAATACTCAACCAATGCAAGTAAGCCAAGCAAGTACAAATGTAGCTGGAAAAGTAAGTGCAAAACAAAGCGTTTCATCTGCACCTAGTGCAAGCAAAAGTTCTACAACTCAATTTTTAGATAGCAATGAAGATGACATTGAAGACTTGTTAGATTTAGCAGTTTCACAAGAGCTAAGCCCAATTTCAGAAGAAGAAGACCCTGTATTACAGCGTTTATTAGCTCAAAAGAAATTAAATACGCCTAATGCTAAAATTCAGTAGTTAGGGATAAAGGAAGATTAACTTATTTATAGTTTTTCTTTTTCTCTCCGAGGGCTTAGGGAAGGTCAATTCCCTAAGAACCCACGACTTTATTTATGAAGATTTTGGATATTTCGTACACAAAATCCTCACTTCACAAGAAACGTCGTTCTTGTTCGTTCGCTAAAGATTTTTATGCTTATCGCATACGTAATAATATCTTTTCATAGCTTACATAAATTACCTTCTACTTATATTTTCGTGGCTAAGGCGATTAACGGAAATTGGACTAGAGAATGGTAGGCTCTATAATCTGTAATTTGTGCAACGCTTGCTACGCAGAGCGAAAAAGATTGATAAATAATACATAACTTTCTCACTTGCGATAGCAAGTGTTGCAGGTATTGACTTAAGCTCTTGA
>CAYJFV010000339.1:0-1905 GCA_964369275.1 uncultured Desulfovibrionaceae bacterium | reverse complement strand
AGAAGTTCTAAAATAAATTTTTTGGGGGATTAGGGAAACCATGTTTTTGAAAAAACAAGGTTTCCCTTTTCCCCCAAACCCCCTAAACCCTTCTTTCAAATACTTTTAATTTTTAAAAAAGTGCAACAATTTATAATATATAATTATACAATTATAAAATATTAACTTGTTATCTACTTTGCATATTGGTACTTTAGAAGGGTAACTTCAAAATAAATAAAAGCGAAATTTGTAGAACGTAGTTCTGCAAATTTCGCTTTTATTTATTTTGCGTTAGGGATTCTAAAGGGACTTTGTTCCTTTAGCCGTCGGAGACAAAAAAAGAAAAAAGAAATTATTTTTGTCTTGGGTCTAACCAATCGCGTAGGGCTTCGCCAAGCAGGTTATAGCCTAGAACAGTTATTGTTATTGCAAAACCGGGGTAGAGTGACACCCAAGGGGCTATTTCTAGTACATTTTTTCCATCCATAAGGATATTCCCCCAAGAGGCATCTGGCGGTTGAACACCAATACCCAAGAAAGAAAGTGAAGATTCTACTAAAATGGCACCAGCAATACCTAGTGTCATAGAAACAAGTACAGGGGCAAGCACGTTTGGCAAAATATGCAAGCTAAGTATTCTAATATGCGAAGCACCTGCTAGTTTTGAAGCAGAAATAAATTCACGCTGTTTCATACTTAGTGTTTCGGCACGAACAAGGCGGGCTACACCCATCCAAGAGGTTAGTCCTATTACTGTCATAATAGTAAAAACATTTGGTTCAACAAAAGTTATTACGGCAAGAATTAGGAAAAAAGAAGGAAAGCAAAGCATAATATCAACAAAACGCATAAGTATTTCGTCTATTATTCCGCCAAAATAGCCAGATAGAAGCCCAATAATTATGCCTAATAATGAAGAAATACTAACAGCTACAAAACCCACAAAGAGCGATATTCTAGCACCATAAAGCATACGCGAGAAGATATCTCGCCCTAAATCATCAGTTCCAAAAATATGTGTAGCACTAGGTGGTTCAAGCATAGCTAGTGGGTTTAGGGCGTTCGGGTCATAAGGGGCAATAAGTGGGGCAAATATAGCAAGAAAAAGCATTGTTAATACTATTGTTAGCCCAATAATTAGTAGTAAGTTTTTACGTATATTCATGCTATTGCTCGCTTTTATTGCTTGAAAAGCGTATACGTGGGTCGGCAAGGGCGTAGGCAAAGTCGGCAATAAGATTACCAAAAAGAGTTAGAACTGCACCTATAACAAGGTTTCCCATAATAAGTGGGTAGTCGCGAGCCATAACTGCACCATAGAATAGTTGCCCAAGTCCAGGCAGTGCAAACATACTTTCAATAATAACAGAACCGCCTATAAGCCCAGGTATAGAAAGCCCTAGAAGAGTTATAATTGGTAATAAAGCATTTCTTAAGGCATGGTGGAAAAGTATTTTTTGCTCAGAAACTCCTTTAGCTCTTGCTGTTAGAATATAATCTTGACGAAGCACTTCTAGCATGGACGAGCGTGCATAGCGTGAAGCACCTGCTAGGCTTCCAATTGTACCTATAAACATTGGCATAGCCAAGTGCCATGCAATATCTTTCATTTTATCAATACTAGATAAGGAATTATAATTGAAAGAGGTTAAACCAGAAATGGGAAACAAGCCTAAGTCAATACCAAAATATAACATGCACAAAAGTGCAAGATAAAAAGAGGGCATAGCAAAGCCAAGAAAAACAAATATTGTAAGCGACTTATCTAATATAGAACCTTGCTTATATGCTGAAATTACACCAATTGGAATAGCTAAAATTAGGGTAATAAAAAGTGCTGCAATGTTCATACCTAATGTTAGGGGTAACCTTTCTAAAATTTTATCAATTCCAGGGCGAGCATCAGCAGACATTGAATAGCCA
>CAYJFV010000338.1:0-1933 GCA_964369275.1 uncultured Desulfovibrionaceae bacterium | reverse complement strand
TGGTTAAAAGAAAATTGACTTTTGTGCTTTCTTCTTTTATATTTACGTATATTAACTTTACTTATAGGAATTAATTTTATGTCATTATGCCCTTGTGGATCAGAAAAAGAATTTGCGGCTTGTTGCGAGCCTATTATTGATGGAACTGCTAAAGCCCCTACAGCTGAAAGCTTAATGCGTTCACGCTATACAGCACACGCGGTAAGAAACTACCCTTACCTAAACACAAGCACACACCCAGAGTTTAGAGATGAAGTTGACCCAAAAGAAATTGAACAATGGTCAAGCAATTTAGAGTGGGCTGGGCTTGAAATTCATGCTACAGAAAAAGGCTTAGAAAGCGACACTGAGGGCTATGTTTCTTTTAGTGCTCATTACACAGTTAATGGTATTCCACAAAATTTAACTGAAAATGCTACTTTTAGAAAAGAAGATGATACATGGTATTATGTTGATGGCGAAGTATTAGGTGCAGAACCTTACCGCCGTGAAGGCCCAAAGGTTGGCAGAAATGATCCTTGCCCATGTAATAGTGGCAAAAAATATAAAAAATGTTGCGGAGCTAACTAATTTATAGCTAATTGGCACACTAAAGCCTTGTATTCTATCTAAGGAGATTTTTATGCTTGTTCGTGAATGGATGACTGAAAGTGTTATTACTGTAAAAACAACAACTTCAATGTTAGAAGCTTCAAAACTATTAAAAGAGCATAACATTCGTCGTTTGCCTGTGGTTGATGAAAATGGGCATGTAGTTGGTATTGTATCTGACAGGGACATTAAAGACGCCTCGCCTTCAAAAGCGACCACTCTTGAAATACACGAATTACACTACTTAGTTTCAGAAATTAAAATTGCGGATATCATGACAAAAGATATAACTACAATTTTGCTTACTGAAACTGTTGAAAAAGCAGCTCAAATACTTGAAGAAAAGGGCTTTGGCTCACTGCCAGTTGTAAACCAAGACGATGTTTTAGTTGGCATTATAACCGACCACGACATTTATAGAATTTATGTTGAAATAACAGGTACAAGATATGGCGGTATTCAAATTGCTATAATTCTTGATGATGTGCCAGGTGCATTAATACCATTTTTAAATCTTTTGCATTCATTCAATGCAAATATTGTTACTCTTCTAAGTACAGAATGTCCTGATAATGAAAAATGCAGAAAAACCTATGTTCACTTACGCCCGCTTGAACGAAATATTGAAAATGAATTAATTGAAGCGGTTAAAGCTGAATATAAGTTACAATATTGGGTACGCGAGAAGCTATTTGAGGTATAAGCTTCAAATATTTAGTTAAGTTTTTCTTGCAAAATACAAAAATTATTCTTGCATTTAAAAAATAAGAGTGCTATATTTTTTCTCGGATACTAAGAAGAAGTTGATTTATAAATCAAAGCTTCTTAAAAATTGAATTAAGTATTTGTCCAAGGAGGACGCTCATGGCTGAAGTTTCTTTTAAAGGAAAAAATTTCGAAGTTGACGAAGACGGTTTCTTACTCAAATTTGAAGACTGGTGCCCAGAATGGGTTGATTATGTGAAAGAATCAGAAGGTATCAGTGAAATTACTGACGACCACCAAAAAATTCTTACTTTCCTTCAAGACTACTACAAAAAGAATGGTATTGCTCCTATGGTGCGTATCCTTTCTAAAAACACAGGGTTCAAACTTAAAGAAGTTTATGAACTATTCCCTTCAGGTCCAGGTAAAGGAGCTTGTAAAATGGCTGGCTTACCTAAACCAACAGGTTGTGTATAGTCTCTAATTGAGTATAAAAAAGGCAAGTTTTACTTGCCTTTTTTTTTGCCTATAATGTTTGTTTCTTTTGTTTCTTGTTTGTGTTCGGACGGATATGGAATCCGCACCTACGTTTTTGTTTTGTTAGCTTTTTTATAAAGTAGTAGCTCTTTGTATAAAG
>CAYJFV010000337.1:0-1937 GCA_964369275.1 uncultured Desulfovibrionaceae bacterium | reverse complement strand
TTCGTGCTGTTGAAGGTGGTACTGATATGATGGCTGAAATGCAAAAAACAGCTGAAGAATTAAAAGCTAAAGGCAAAAAACCTTATATTATTCCTGGTGGTGCTTCTGATGCTATCGGTTCATTAGGTTATGTTGCTTGTGCTCAAGAAACAATGAAACAAGCACTTGATATGGGCGTAAACTTTAGCCATATCGTTGTGCCTTCTGGTTCAGGTGGTACACATGCTGGTTTTGTAACTGGTATTGCTGGTACTAACGCTAACATTCCTGTAACTGGTGTTACTGTTAGCCGCCCTGCTGATGTTCAAGAAGAACATATTTACAACTTAACAAAGAAAGTAACTGCACATATCGGCATGCCTGAAATTCCTCGTGAAGCTGTAAAATGTAATGCTGACTACTACCTACCAGGTTACTCAATTCCAAACGAAACTATGTATGAAGCAGTAAAATTACTTGCTCAAACTGAAGGTATTTTACTTGATCCTGTTTATTCAGGTAAAGCAATGGCTGGCTTTATCGGCATGATTCGTGAGGGAGCATTCCCTGCAGGTAGCAATGTATTATTCTTACACTCTGGTGGTTCACCTGCGTTGTACGAATACAAAGATAAATTCTACGCTGATGGCGGAATCTAAGCTTTAGCCAACAACAAGGAGAGTCCCCCCTCTCCTTGTTGCTTACTTTAAGGAATAATATGTATACAAATAATTATCCTCTTCTTGGCGTTTTAGGTGGTATGGGGCCTTATGCAGGGCTTGACTTCACCAAGAAAATTTTTGCCAACACAAAAGCTAATAAAGACCAAGAACACTTACCTGTGCTTATGGCTTCTTTACCACATGAAATACCTGGTAGACCTGAATTTCTTATGGATATTCAACCTGTTAATCCTGGTAAAAGCATGGCAGATTTAGCTTTGTGGTTAGAAAAAGCAGGTGTTACGCATATTGCTGTACCATGTAATACTGCTCACGCTGCCCCTATTTGGAAATTAATGCTTGAAGAGCTTGAAAAAGCAAATTCAAAAGTGGTTTTTATTCATATTATTGAAGAAGTAAAAAAAGAAGTTGCTTCTCAACTTGCTAATAAAGAAATACAAAAACCTAAAATTGGTTTACTTGCCACAACTGGCACTATTCAAACGGGCTTATACCCATCTTTCTTTAATGAAGATGAGTTTGAAATTGTATACCCTACTGACAAATACCAAGAAAAGTTAATGGACGCTATTTTTAGTAAGGCGTACGGATTAAAAGCCTTTTCTGAAAATATTAAGCCTGAGGCCTTAGCTATTCTTCAAGAAGTTTTAGAAGATTTAAAAGCTCAGAATGTAGACTTATTTATTTTAGGTTGTACTGAATTACCTTTTGCGTTAACCGAAAAATCGTATCTTGGTTTACCTTGTATTGACCCTGTAGCTATTCAAGCACGTGCCTTGATTAAAGCAACATACCCTGAAAAACTTATAGACTAATAATAAGGATTTAAAATGAACAAAGAAATTATTACTTCACCAGAAGCCCCAGCGGCAATTGGCCCTTATTCACAAGCTGTACGCGTTGGTAACATGGTATTTTTATCAGGTGCAATTCCACTTGATGCTGCAAGCGGTGAAATTATTGGTACAACTGCTGGTGAACAAGCTGAAAAAGCATTACAAAATCTTACTGCTATTATGAAATCAGCTGGCGTTACTGTTGATAATGTTGTAAAAACTACAGTTTTTATTACAGATATGGACGAATTTGCTGAAATTAACGCAGTATATAGCAAATATTTTACAAAAGATTTCCCTGCTCGTTCTTGCGTTGCAGTAAAAGCTTTACCTAAAAATGTTAAAGTGGAAATTGAAGCGATTGCAGTAGATTAATTTAGAGTTTTTTGTGCATAGCATGCCAAAATCTTTACGATAAAGATTAATTTGCTTCAATCTG
>CAYJFV010000336.1:249-1938 GCA_964369275.1 uncultured Desulfovibrionaceae bacterium | reverse complement strand
CACTTATTGTACGTGGTTTAGTTGCTATTGCTGGTATTGTTTCAGCTTCTGTTGTGCCTGATACATATTATCAAACTAAATTTGACATGGCTGCGGTTGAAGGATTAAATATCCCAGCTTCAAAACTTGGTAACTGGCTATCTGAGCAGCACTTTGCTAAACTTCAAAAAATTGTTGATGAACATGGCTATTCACATATTCTGAAAAAATACAAAAATGGCTTAGATTTACGTGAATGGTTTGAAGGTGAATCAGCTAGATTGCATGAAGAATTACGTAAAGCTATTGGTACACCAAAAGAAATTGAAGCACGTAAAAAGGCAATGGAATTTAGAAATATCTTCCATAAACCAGTAATTTATGCTGCATGGCCATGGAGTGAAACTGTTGAAGATGCAATGTATCAAGCAGGCTTTAAATCTTTCGAAGAACAAGCTAAAGCTTTAGAAGTTCAAAGAAGTACAAAATTCTAAGAATTATTTCTTATAGTAAACTTAAGAGACTTGACAATGTAGCTAAAATTATTAATTCCTATATATTATAAAACAATTTAAAAATAGGAAGATGTATGTGAGTACTTGTAAACATGATACGTAGTATCATACTAAAAGCTAAGAACGCTATTTTAAGTCAATTTTCCAAAAAAGCATAACAAAGGTAGGGCGTTATTATATGCCCTACTTTTTTTAAACTTCTAAAAGGTATGTATGAAAATATTTTCAGATGAACTTTCACTAAATGCAATTAAAAGTAATCTTGCTCTTGGTTTTCGTGTTATTATTGATGAATGGTATTGGATAATTCTAAAAGCCTATCATAATAGCCAAAAAAAGACTTTAGAAAAAAAGAAAGCAAATTTAGATAATGAAAATGCCAAAAATCTTGTAGAATTACAAATTCAACAATTAGATACTAAATATGAAAACTTTAGAAAAACACAAATTGCTAATAGAATATAAAAGTGTTTAAACATTTAGAAGGATATTTATATGAAAATTATTGTTGCTGCTGACCATGCTGGTTTAGATTATAAAAAAATGATTATCACACATCTACAAAATAAAGAGCATGAAGTTGAAGACTTTGGGCCCTACTCTACCGATTCTTTCGACTACCCTGATTCTGCCCATAAAGTAGCTGATTATATAAAAGATAATCCTGAAACTTTCGGAATTTTAATTTGTGGTACAGGCATAGGAATGTCTATCGCAGCGAACAGGCACGAGCATATAAGAGCTGCATTATGCAAAAACGAATTTGAAGCAAAAGCAACTCGTGAACATAATGATGCAAACGTACTTTGTTTAGGAACTCGCGTTACAGGCGAAGGCTTAGCACTCTCAATTGTAGATACTTTTTTCAATAATACATTTGAAGGCGGAAGACATTTAAGAAGGCTAGAAAAACTACAACCAGTTAGAAAATAAACCTGAGGTTGATATGAAGAATAACAAAATACAAGCAAAAGTAATTTCACAAAATAAAAATATATTAATAATTGCAATATCTACTTTTCTTACTATATTTTCACTCTTCTTTGCTAATATTTCTAAGGCAGAAGAAATACCCACACTAAATTCTACAGAATTTCTTACCCTGCTAGGTGAAGAAAAAGGTAAAGTAATATTAGTCAATTTCTTCGCCTCATGGTGCCCACCCTGCCGTGAAGAAGTTGTAGATTTAAATGCT
>CAYJFV010000336.1:0-239 GCA_964369275.1 uncultured Desulfovibrionaceae bacterium | reverse complement strand
ATTGGCCTTTCACTAGATGAAAGCATGCAAGACTTAGAAAAGTTCCTTGAAGAAATTCCACTAAATTATCCTGTATACCAATCAGATATTCAAATTGCCTTAGCCTTTAATGTTTCCGCTATCCCACATAACGTAATTTACAATAAAGAACTAAAACCTGTATACAACGATGCAGGAATTGTTACAGAAGAATTTTTAACAGAAGTATTTGATATTGAAGTAAATAAATAATTTTTTTT
>CAYJFV010000335.1:0-1943 GCA_964369275.1 uncultured Desulfovibrionaceae bacterium | reverse complement strand
TCGTGTGCGTCTTGTGAACCTGAACCACCAACATTTTGTGGTAAGAAGTCTTTAAAGTCCCAAGTGCGTAGAACCATACCAGTTTCTCTATCTAGTAAAGCTACCATATCTTCAACAGTGTTTTTGCCTGCTGAATAGTCTTGTGTAAGAGCTAAGATATTGCCGTCTCTCATTTCCCACTGATCGTGGTGAGCGTTACCAGGCATACGGTATTCTTTAATAATTTTACCTGTCATTGTAAGTTCTACTAAACCAGTAGAGCAGTATGGCATACGGCTGTAACGGTATGATTCTGTCATGATATTACCGTTTTTAAGGCGTTTAATGTCGAACATAGTGTTTACGTTTAACATCCAGCGTAAGTCACCTTTATAGTCGAAGCCAACAGGGTATTGCTTACCTGCAGGTGTAAGAAGCATGAAGTCTGTACCGAAGTAGTCCATAGAAGTCATGATATTTTGACATGAAGAAACGCCTTCAGCAGGAAGTTTATCTGCTTTAATCATGAAAGTTTTGCTTTCACCCGAAGCTAGTGCAACGCTAACTTTAGTTTCGCAATCAGCATATAAGCCAACAACTGGTAAAACGTGGCTATCAGTTGCTTCAAATGTATGAACAATATCTTCACGGCTGTTACGTTTACCATGAACTGTTAAAGTAGCTGCTACTTTTGAACTTGTTTTGAAAAGAATAAGTGCCGCTAATGGGTTGATAATGTAAGGGTTTACAATAACAGTTGCATTTTCTAAAGCTGGTTTTGCTTCTTCAAATGCCGCTAAGAATAAAGCCTCGGCTGTGTTTTGGCGGTTAACCATGTGGTCTTCGTAATGGTAGGTTACAAAATTACTCATTTTTCAACTCCTAAAATCAATTTTTTTTGTGGTTTCGTCACTTATTGTGACATTGCTTATTACAGAAAAATACATGTGCTTTTTTTCACTCATCAAAGTAAAAAATATATGCTCAATAGAAAAACTTATTTCTATTACCAAGTATTTTCCAGTATCAAAAAAAATAATAACAAAATCGAGTAGACTTGTCAACTAAAATTACACATTTTTATACGATAAATTTTATTTTAATGATATATAAAATAATGAATAAAAATAAATAGTTATGTGCTATGTTATTAAATAAAAATATATTATGTGAAAAATATTACAAAATGTTTATTACATAATATTACATTTTATTGCAAAAACCCTCCTTAATAAATTAAGGAGGGTTTTTGGTATATGGTATATTTAGTTAGGGTGTATTTCTACATTAATAGCTTTTTTCTTTTGCTAATATAGCCGAAAAACAAAAGAATGCATTTAAAACTATGCTCTGAAAACAATACCAGTAGAGTATTTCTTATCGTCAAGAAGAATTTTTATTTCAAACTTGCCTGATAAACCACGCTTACTTAAGCTTAAGCGTCTTGCTTCAGCGTTAGAGTCGAGGTAAGCACCTGAACACATAGCAAAAAATTCTTGTGCTGCTGTGTTGATATAGTAACCGTGACATTCTTCAGCGTTTTCAATTACCCACATTGCAAGTGAACCACGCGGGAATGTACCGCCAAGCACCAATTTATCTTCTTCTTCTGTAATATCAATTTTTAGTTTTAGTGGGCAAGGTTCGGTTACTTCTTCAATTTCTGGCACTGTGCCAAATTCAGGTGTAATATCTAGTTCACCAATTAATTGACCTTTTTCACCAACTGGTAAGTTATTACCATTGTGATATAATGCAAGGCGTTCTGCACGGTAGAAGTTACCATCTACCTCTAAATAGTACATAATTACGCCGTCTTTTTCTTCAACAGTTTTAGATACCAAGTCTATTTTTACATCAGGAAGAACTGTAGCAAGGGCTGCAAGAATATCAGAAGCATAGCCATCTACATAACCAATACCGCCTGAGTGGATTAAGTAATGCCCCTCATCATAATATTCTAC
>CAYJFV010000334.1:0-1964 GCA_964369275.1 uncultured Desulfovibrionaceae bacterium | reverse complement strand
AGTTCTAGGCGTAGAAGAAAACTACTAAAATACGCAAAGCATTTAAATAATTTAAGTTCTTACAACAGGAATTTAAAAGTGTCGACAAACCATGCTGAAAATTGTCGACACTTTTAATTTTTGTCGACAATTCTGTTTGAGAGCAATACAGAAAACATTTATATTTGTTATTCTAGTAGTAAGCAGAGCATAAAAAAGGCATGTAATACATGCCCTTTTCTTTGTTATAATATTAATAATGTTAATTATTCAAAGCGTGAAACGCGAGTAATTAAAACTGAATCAATTGGCACATTGCCATGCTCGCCAACTTCTTTTGTTTTTAGTTTGCGAATTTTAGCTAGTGTATCTTCACCGTCAATTACTGCTCCAAATACGCAATAGCCAAAGTCTTCGTCAGCTGTGCTGGTATGGTCTAAATCTTCATTATCTTCTAGGTTGATAAAGAATTGAGCTGTAGCTGAATGTGGCTCGGCTGTACGTGCCATAGCTATAGTATTTTTTGTGTTTTTTAAGCCATTTGTAGCTTCATTTTCAATTGGTGCTTTTGTTGGCTTTTCATTCATACGCATATCAAGCCCGCCACCTTGCACCATAAAATCGTTTATTACGCGGTGAAAAATAGTATCGTCGTAAAACTCTTCATCTACATAAGATAGGAAGTTTGCTACTGTTTTTGGTGCTTTGTCGTCAAACAATTCAATAAGCATATCGCCTGAAGTTGTTTCCATTAAAATAACTGTACTCATTGTATTAATCCTTTCAAAAAAATTTATTGTGCTTGAATTTTTGCAACTTCTTCTTTTAGGTTTAAGCCTTTAGAAGTGTAGCTTGTGTGTATTGGAATTTCTAGTGGTGCTTGTAGCATTTGCATAAAAGAACTTGGGCGTGTTAAAGTTAGTTCAAAAATACCTGGTTCTAGTATAATTTTTTTCAAATCTTCTGCTAAATCTGGGCGAATAAACTGTAAAAGCATGGTTACTAGAAGCATATTATCTTCTGCTTGTTGGTAACTTGTTTGTAATTGCTTTTGAAGCATAATATTATAGCGTGGAATAAGCCCCATGTCTTCATATTTGATATTTAGAATATTGAAAAATGAAGGGTAGTTAGTTGCTTGGGTCTTTGCTGTATCAGTCATAGTAGCAGATATTGCTTGTTCCATATCAAAGTCAGTAATAACATACGCGGTGAATAAATCTTTTACATTAAGGTCTAGATTTAATTTTACATTTTTATCTAAATTCGGTACAGATGCATCTATAAATACTGAACTATGCACACCGCTTGCAAAGCCAAGATCAATCAAAAACTCGGCAACTTTTGTATTTACCATAGCAAGAAGCTGTGGTTTAAAGTTCATGTTTTCAATATTTGCTAAAATGCTATAATTTGGAATATCTACTATGCTAGCAACATTTTCAAGCTCTAGCATTTGAGCGTTAAGGAAGTTTAGAACAGCATTTTCCATAAACACTTTAATACCATCAGTTCCGTAAGGTACATAGTTTAGTTTTGCCATTTCAGCTTGTACAGTTTTGTCTTGCGGTAATAAAGCAGAACGTGCAATTATTGTAAGCTGTTCAATACTAGGTAAAATGATTTCACGAACATCAAATTCAGCTAAGCTAAATGTAAGTGGACTAAGTGCAAAAAAATCCTTACTTGCATTAATATCTGTATAGATTTCACGAAGTAAAATATTAGTTTGTACACCATTCCAAGCAGTTGTAAGCCTACCTAAATTAAAGTTTAGAACATTATTTTTGTCAATAGTTGTTTTGGTTTTCAAATTTAAAAGTTCAATTTTTTCAATTTGAAAGCTTAGTGCTTGGTTCAAAAATTCTTTAGAATCAATACCATAGCTTAAAACATCAACTATTTTCTTTGGGTTTTGAAACCAGCCATGAATAATTGCACTATCAAAAGTAACTAGGGCAGATAGTGGCATAGCTCCTTTAGCA
>CAYJFV010000333.1:0-1985 GCA_964369275.1 uncultured Desulfovibrionaceae bacterium | reverse complement strand
GGGTTATAAAAAGTGCGGCAATGTTCATTCCTAATGTTTGGGGTAAGCTTTCTAAAATTTTATCAATTCCAGGGCGAGCATCAGCAGACATTGAATAGCCAAAATCTAAATGAATTAGTCTAAGAAGCCAATCTTTATATTGAATTAATAAAGGTTTATCAAGTCCATATAGGGCATCTAATTTTGCTCGAACAGAATCATTCGCAAGCGGATTTAGGCTTGTTTGCATATCTGTTGGTGTGCCTGGTGCTAGGTGTATTACACAAAAAGAGATTAAGGTAATACCCCATAGCACAATAAGCAGCCAAATAATTTTTTTTATGATAATTTTCATAAGGTTATAAATATCTACGCTTCTGTATTAATCCATTCAGAAATTAACTTACACTCTTCTGCCCAAGTTTGTGGATTAATGCGTATATTTAAGAATTGAAGGTAGGTATCGTCTAATAGATTAAGTCCTTCATTTAGCAGGTACATTTTTTCTAAGAAAGAAGCATCTGGGTCGGCGTCTTCTTTATCATCTTTCGATATTGCAGGAGTTTTAAAAGAATTAAGGGTAAAATCTTCTGCTTTTAAAGTTGTAGAATATAGTAGATTTTCTTTTTCTATGATTAATAAAGCTCTAACAACCATTTTACCAGTGATTAAGCCCATTTTTGCTTCACGTAAAGTGGAGTTAACGCTTGCTGAAACACTTGCAGTTTCAATAGCATCGCCTTCGCCGCCTTTAACTACTACACGCTGCGAAACATAAACACTATAGTGGTTTTGACCTTTAGTTGTATAATATGTACCGTTTTTTGCTTCTGAATTATACCAAAGCCAAGTTAAAAATTCTTGTCCAATTACGTTTTGAATTGGTAATCCTATACTTTCACTCATAAATATATCCTATAAATTTGATGTTAACTAGATTGTGTTTCTAAACAAATTGTGTTGGGTTTAGTGAATCAAGTTTATCTATAACTTCTTCACCAAATAATTCAATGGCTAAAGTATATGGGGTAACTTGTTCAATGCTAACATCAAATGTTTTAGTAAATTCTTCTGCAAACAAATCTACCATTTTTTGTTGGACTGATGCAAAATAAATAATATTGTTTTGTATATCCCAAATTGTTTGAAATTCCGCTGGAATGGGTAAAGTTCTTGTGAGTAAATCAAGTTTTACAGTAATTCTAATTTCAGCTTTTCTATCTTTAGAAATAAATTTTTTGCCTTGTGCTTTAATAATTTCTTCTTCACGCATTAGAGCAAGTCTTGTATGCTTTTTTAATACAGCTGGCGGAATACGGCGTGTATCAACACGAAGAGAAAAGCAAACAAATTCACCTTTATCTATTGGAGTTTTTTCAAATTTAGTATCAAGCATATCATCAAATGATGTCCAACCAATACTTTTTTCTTCAGCTACATTATCAATATCAACAAAAGCAAATTTTTGTAATAATTCTAATATATTATTCTTTACTTCGTTTGGTACTGCTTCTAAAAAGCGTAAACGTGTAAAGCTTGATGTAGAGCTTAAAAATCCCATAATTACCTCTTATATTAATTTGTTTCTGTGTTTGGTTTAGTTATTGTATAGAATAGTATGCCAAGTAACAAGAAAATTGTTGAAAGAATAATAATTGTTTTTGAATAGTTGAAAATACTAAACATTATACCGTATAATACAGGACCTAAGGCTTGCCCCATTTTATCAGCAAAACGTTGAATTGTAACAGCTTTTAAAATACCAAGTTTTTCACTAATTGGTTGATTTAATAAGAATGATGAAAGCGTAGGCCATATAATTGCCGCAGCAATACCAAATAAGAATATGCTACAAAATAGAGTATACACATTTATAGCACTTATAAGAAGTGAAATAAATACTAAAATCACACCAAGGAATAGTAATAGCCTTTTATTTTGATAATTTGATAATCTTTTCATTAAAATTGGTGCTATATAAATTTGTACTAAACCATAAGAAATAA
>CAYJFV010000332.1:0-1992 GCA_964369275.1 uncultured Desulfovibrionaceae bacterium | reverse complement strand
GGTATTAAAAATTGCCCCGAAAGAGCTTCTTCTTATTGATACGGTTACACCTCCAGCTTTTATAAAAAATGCTGAGGGTATTCGCCGTGTATTTTTACCAGAGCGTTCTCATTTTGATAAAAACAAGTCATTTGAAACTATAAAACGTGTTTTATCTGTTCAAGATTTAGAGAGTGTAGGTTTAGAAAATAAACCTGATTTAATGCGTTGTTGTGGTGCATTATTAATCTATTTAGAGCAAACACAAAAGCAAGAAATTAATCATTTAAAATCTTTCAAACCTCTTCAATTGAAACAATACATGATAATTGATGAAGTTACTGAAAAGAATTTAGAGCTTTTTATTCGTACTGATGGAAAAAAAGGCCTTGGAACTTTAGTTCATACTATTGACCAAACTATTACACCCTCTGGCGGGCGTTTGCTCTCTGAAAATATACGTAAACCCTTTGCCGAAAAAGATAAAATTTTATTACAGCAAGAATTAACTAAATATTTTCATGAAAACAATGAAATAAGAAACTCTTTACGTGAAACTTTGTTAAATTTTTACGATATTGAAAGGCTTTCAGCTAAAATTCACGTTAACCGAGCGTTACCAGCTGATGTTTTAGCTTTAGGCTCTAGCTTAGCAATTCTTCATAATATTTATAATACATTTTTTACCACCAATGGTTTAGATTCTTTAAATAATATCTTACCTGCAAAAAATGAAATTTTTGAAAATTTACCTTCTTTATTACGAGATATTTTATCTTCCTGGGATAATTTAGAGGATATTTCAAAACTTATTGAAAGGGCTATTTCAAAAGAGGCACCAAATGCAATAAATGCAGGCGAAATATTCAATAAAGGCTATAATTCACAACTAGATTACTATATTAATCTTATTGAAGATGCTGAAACTTTACTAGCAAATGAACTAAAAAAAGAGCAAGAAAGTTATAATTTACCTAAATTAAAACTTGGTTATAACAGAGTTTTTGGCTATTATTACGAACTTTCAAAAGCGAATTTGCCTAATGAAATTCCCTCTCATTTCACACGTAAGCAAACTCTTGGTAATGCAGAAAGATATTCAACTGATGAACTAAAACGTTTAGAACAAGATGTATTATCCGCCTCTGAACTAAGAAAAGAATTAGAAGCAAAGCTCTTCCAAAGTTTAAGAGAAGATATTTGTAAAATTCATAATAGATTAGTTTATATGGCAGAAGTTGTTGCCATACTTGATTGCTCTCAATCTTACGCAGAAATTGCATGTAAAAACAATTGGGTATGCCCAAATATTGATAATACACAAAATTTACGTATAAGCGAGGGTAGACACCCTGTAGTTGAAGCATTAATTGGAAAAACTAGTTTTGTACCTAATGGTATTATGTTTGATACAAACAAGCGTTTAATTCTTGTTACTGGCCCGAACATGGCTGGTAAGTCTACAATTTTGCGTCAAACCGCTATGATAGTTTTACTAGCTCAGATGGGTTCGTATGTTCCTGCTTCTCATGCAGAAATTGGCTTATGCGACAGAATATTTTCACGCGTTGGTGCTAGTGATAATTTGGCTAGAGGGCAGAGTACATTTATGGTTGAAATGATGGAAACAGCACGTATTTTACGGCAAAACACCAAACGTTCGCTTATCATTTTAGATGAAATTGGAAGGGGTACTAGCACTTATGATGGTTTGTCTTTAGCATGGTCTATAGTTGAAGATTTAACCAAGAAAGTAACTACAGCACCAAGAACTTTATTTGCTACACATTACCATGAATTAACTTCTCTTGAGGGTAACCAAGAGGGAGTGTATACAATGAATGTAGCAATACGTGAATGGCAAGGTGAAATATTGTTTTTACGTAAGCTAATTCCTGGCCCAACCGATAAAAGTTATGGTATTGAGGTTGCTAAGCTTGGCGGAATACCTCAACCAGTAGTTCAAAGAGCAAAGCAAATTCTTCAATATTTAGAAAATGCTAAGGCTTCAAA
>CAYJFV010000331.1:1605-1993 GCA_964369275.1 uncultured Desulfovibrionaceae bacterium | reverse complement strand
CTAAATGCATTGCATAGCAAGTTGGGGCATCAATGCTATCACCACGTGGAGGAGTAGCCGCTACAACAAATGGAACACCAGCCGCTTTAGCAGTAGCAATACTCATTAATGCTGAACACATGTGTGCAAAGCGACCGCCAGGAATATAACAACCTGCAACGTCCATTGGCACAACTTTTTGCCCTAGCATTACACCAGGGTTAATTTCCATTTCAAAATCTTTAATACTATCTCTTTGAGCTTTGGCAAATGTAGAAATTGCACGGTGTGCAAACTCAACATCACGCTTTACATTTTCAGGTACTGAATCAATAAGGCGTTTCGTTTTTGCTCGCGTAGAATTAAATCTTGGGCCCAATTATCGAATTTTTTTTGAAGTTTGCGGACA
>CAYJFV010000331.1:0-1595 GCA_964369275.1 uncultured Desulfovibrionaceae bacterium | reverse complement strand
CACGCTTTACATTCTCAGGTACTGAATCAATAAGACGTTTACGCTTTTCATCGCTAAGAATAAAATCTTGCTCCCAATTATCGAATTGTTTTGCAAGTTTGCGAACAGTAGCTTCGCCGCCTTCTTTGATTTCTTCAAGCAGTTGTTGTACTTTTACACGTGCTTCTTGACTGTTGCCTTCGGCACTCTTTTCTGCTTTTTTAATGTACTTCATTCTGACTTCTCCCAATAATTAAAGATGTTAAAAAATCAAAACCGAATTACAAAAGTGTTTAAATTTACAATAGAAATAGGTATTTAAACATTTTGTAATGATGACTGTCGACAGAATAGCAAATAGTGAAATAATTGTCAAGTGTCACATAAGAAATTTAATAAAAAGTATATTCTTTTGAAACTTGCTCTGATAGCAAAGATTATAAGCATTGCTTTTTGTTGAGCAACCAACATTTTTGTATATACTTGATGAAATTGAATTAAATTAAAGAGATTTTTTTACTAAAAATACTACATAATAAGAATTTATGTAGCAAAACACAAATTAATATAATTAGAGCATTAGGCATTTTTTAGTATAGCTGTTTATGCAGTGAATAAAAAGGAAATATATTAAGCTAACCTACCATTATTCTTTTATAACAAGCCAAACTTGCTTTTATAATAATTTTATGCTAAAAGACTTGAAATTAATTGTGAGGTTCGTATGGATACTAATATAAAAATGGCAAAACTTGTAACTGGTGAAGTGGTTGTAGGTAAAGTAAATAATGAAGCAAATGTACTTGAAGAAGTTGTGGTATTTCAACCAACTCCACCACAGCAACAACAAACACAAGGGCAAATTATGCTTCTTCCATACGGCTACCCATTCACACAAAAACTAGAAGCAAAAATTAGCTTAAACCACGTGGTTATGATATATAGCGAAATTATTGGTGATACAAAAGATAGATACCTTGAACTTCTTGAAAAAGCACGTTTAGCTGGAGCTATCGTTCAATAGTATAACTATATAAATTAATTTGTTTATTTTTTTATTGCAACATGAAAGAGAAAACTTTACTATAAGCTTTCTCTTTTTGTTTTAGAAATACAATTCTTCTTCTAAAAATAATTTAATTGAACCTTACATACTTGAGTTTTATATGAAAGAAATATTATCCTTACTTCCAAAGCCTAGCCGATACATTGGTATTGAAGAGGGCAGTGTTAAAATTACACCTGAAAATATTCAAACTGCAAAAAGTCATGTTGCTTTTGCTTTTCCTGATTTATATGAAATTGGTATGTCTTATTTAGGGCATAAAATTTTATATGCTCAAGTAAATAACCGTGAGGGTTCCGTTGCAGAGCGAGTTTTTGCACCATGTACCGATGCCACAAAAATTCTAAAAGAACATAATATACCGCTTGCAAGTATGGAAAGCGATACAAATTTAAATAAATTTGATGCCATTGGCTTTGCCCTTACACATGAATTAGCGGCTACGAATATTTTGTACATGCTTGATTTAGCACATATTCCATTAAAAGCTGAAGAGCGTGGAAATAATTTAGGGGAATACCCAATAATTTTTATTGGTGGCGGTTGCACA
>CAYJFV010000330.1:0-2013 GCA_964369275.1 uncultured Desulfovibrionaceae bacterium | reverse complement strand
GCTTATAATAATGACTTTATTTTTATTTTCTTCTAGTGTAGGAACATCAAGCCACTTTGCTAAGTCAATAACTGAAACTATTTGATTTCTGAGGGTAAATGAACCAATACTTGCTTCATGCCCTTTATAAGGAAATGAAGTAAGAGTAACTGGGCGGTGAATAACTTCAATAATTTTTGCAAGGTTAATACCATAATTTATTCTTGAAGTTTCATTAGGGGCTTTTTCATCTATGTAGTCTACATAAAATTCTAAAAGTTCCAATTCTTTATTTTGTAAATGTATAGAAGCGGTATTTGTACTCACGTTATTACCTATCTTTCTTATATAGTTTTAGGGCAAAATGCCGTCATCTCGCAAGTATCACACAATGGTTTGCGTGCTATGCAAACTTCACGTCCAAACCATACCATTTTATGATTTACATTTCCCCATTCAGATTTATCAAACACTTGTAGCAAGTCTTTTTCAACTAAATCGGGGTCAGTTTCGCTTGTAAGCCCAAGTTTATAACAAATGCGTTTAACATGAGTATCAACCGCTATTCCTATATCAATTCCAAAAGCTCCATGCAGAACGCAATTAGCTGTTTTTCTGCCAAGTCCTGGAAGTTTTACTAATTCTTCCATGGTGGCTGGCACAATATTATTATGCTGTGTAGTTACCATTTTAGCGGCTGCTATAATATTCTTTGCTTTATTATGATAAAAACCTGTTGAGCGTATAAGCTCTTCTAATTCTACTATATCTGCCCTAGCAAAGTCAACCACACTAGGGTAGCGTTCAAATAGTGCAGGAGTAACCAAATTTACCCTTGCATCTGTGCATTGTGCGGCTAAAACTGTTGCAACTAATAGTTCCCACGGGGAAGAGGAATTTAATAAAGTTTTTGGCTTTATATATCTTTTATTTAATTCAATCATTACTTGAATTGCACGTTCTTTGCGTATTTTAAGTTCCTTAGGTGTCATGTAGGTTTACTCTTGCTATTTTTTAGTTTATAAATTACTCTGATTTTGTAAAGAGTTATGATTATTATCTACAACTCCTTATCGGAATAAAAAAAATAATATTTATACATATTACAATAAAAATTTACTGAGGTACTTAATATGCTACATATTTCAGGTTCTATAGCGTTTGACAGAATTATGACTTTCCCAGGAAAATTTGAAGAACATATTCTTCCTGAAAAATTACATATTCTTAATGTATCTTTTCAAGTTGAAAGAGTAATTGAACGCCGTGGCGGAACTGCTGGTAATATTGCCTACAGTTTAGCATTATTAGGCGAAAAACCTTATGTGTATTCTGCCGTTGGAACAGACTTTGCCCCTTATGCAAAAGCCTTTGAATACTTAGGGCTTCCACTTGATTATATATATGTTGATGAACAAAGCTTTACAGCTTCTTGTTATATTACTACCGATTTAGTAGCAAATCAAATTGCGGCTTTTTCTCCTGCAGCTATGAGTACACCGCTAAACCCTGCATTTTATCCAAAAGCTAATATTGAAACAGATTGGGCTATAGTTTCACCTGGTAATATTGATGATATGATTTCACTAGTTCGTCATTATAGCGAACATAAAGTAAAAACTATTTTTGACCCAGGCCAACAAATAGTTGTGCTACCACACGCACATTTAGCTGAAGGCGTTAAAATGGCTAATGTTTTAATAGGTAATGATTATGAAATAGCAAAAATTTGCACAAATCTTAATCTTTCGCGTGCAGAACTTGCGGCAAAAGTACCTTATTTAATTACAACCTATGGTGAAAAAGGCTCTTCTGTTGAAGGCACAATGGTAGATGGTACCATTATGGTTCAAGCTGTTGCAGTTGAGCAGGTGCTTGACCCTACAGGCTGTGGTGATGCTTACCGTGCAGGACTTCTTAAAGGACTACATGCGAAGCTTGATATAGTAGAAGCTATGCAAATTGGTTCTGTTTCTGCTTCTTATTGTGTAGAGCATCCTGGTACACAAGAACACATGTTTAGTGAAGTAACCT
>CAYJFV010000329.1:0-2015 GCA_964369275.1 uncultured Desulfovibrionaceae bacterium | reverse complement strand
GCAATATCTGCACGCATGATTTCACTAACTGCCAGACCTGCAGCATCGTCAGCTGCAACGTTGATTCTTAAACCAGAAGATAGTTTTTGAATAGAACTAGATAGTTCTGAGTAGTGGTTATTCAATAGACGCTGTGTGCTATTAGCCATCAAGTTGTGGTTAATAATCATTGACATAATCTATTCCTCCATAAAAATGAAATTTATCTATCAGTAGCATATTGCATATAGCATTATGCTTATATGCCACTTATTTACAAACTTGTTTCATTGCCTGTCTATAAGGGCATGCTCCCTTTCTTATGTTTTCTATAGCAAGTAGCGTGCCAACTTTTATTGACAGGAAGGATTTTATAAAAAATATTCTTTGTTTTTTACTCCTCTTTCTTTTTTTATAATATTATTTCAATATATTACATAAGTTTTTATACACAAATAAGCTAATTTGAAAAAAATATCAAATGTGTATTTTTCTAGAAATTGTATAGAAATTTTCTATACTTAGCTATAAATGGAAAATTTTTCCGCCTCGTGTGCTTTTTATGTATAACATAGCTAAAAATGGCTTGTAGAGCTGTTTTTATTTTCTAGCACAATAAAAAAACATCAGTAGTGCAGTATTTTCCTAGCTAAATAGGAAAAAAAATCCATTTAATTGACTTTTAAAACTGGAAGTAGGTTAAGTATTTTATTCTATATACAAGCTATTTGCGTATCAGTAGGAAAAGTGTTTCATGTATCTTAACAAAAAAAGCCCTTACAAGTGCAAGGGCTTAAGTAAACTATATATAGTTAATATTACAATAAATTAGAAACACACTCTAGTATAATTCACTAAGCATAGAATGTACTCGCTTCAATAAACCTGGTTTCATGTGCTCTTCTTGAAGTGCAAAGTATAGGTTAGCTGCGATATAGTCAATCCAGTCACCAGCGTCAAAACGTGTTCCCTCAAGTTTCACGGCAAGCATGCCTTCTTCTTTACATAAAGCATCTAGTGCATCAGTAAGTTGAATTTCACCGCCTGCACCGGGTTTTGCATCTTTTAGATAGTCGAAAATACGTGGAGTAAGTAAATATCTGCCAATAATTGCGTAGTTAGACGGTGCATCTTCTTGCTTTGGCTTTTCAACTAATTCAGTAAGTTCAAGCACATTCTTTTCAATTTCTTTACCAGCTACAATACCATATCTATGCACTTGGTTGTGTGGCACTTCTACCACGCCAACTACTGATTTATTATACTTTTTAGCTACTTGTGCTAATTGCTCTACACCAGGGTCTTTACCAAAAATAAGGTCATCACCCACCATTACGGCAAAAGGTTCATTAGCAACTAAATGTTCTGCACATAATACAGCATGCCCTAAACCTAATTGCTTCTTTTGGCGAACAGCCATAACATTTACCATTTCAGCAACTTCACGAACAACTTTTAATAGCTCTAGCTTATTACCGCGTTCAAGCACATTTTCAAGTTGTAAGTTATAGTCGAAATGGTCTTCAATAACAGATTTTTCTTTGTTAGTAACAAATATAACATCTTTAACACCAGAATGCATTGCTTCTTCTACAACATATTGAATTACTGGCTTATTGAAAATTGGCAACATTTCTTTGGGAATATTTTTACTTGCTGGTAAAGAACGTGTGCCCCAACCAGCAACAGGAATAACAACTTTTCTAATATCCATAACCTAAGGCTCCTAGTGAATTTTTTTACTAAACTAAGGTGCTTTTCTAAATTCAGAGATTTTGTGAAATTTTCTACTAAAAAAATTACTTTAGAAAAAAACCCTAATTCCTTATACAATATATAATATAGATAAAGCAAGCAATAATTTACATTAGTTGAATATAAATTTACGTTTTGTAATAAATGATTGTAAGAAAAAATTAACTCTAAAATTCTTATTAACTACAGCCCAACAAATCATTCTAATTTGTTGTCTTATGCAAACTTTTCTTTTTTTCTCTCCGAGGGCTTAGGGACGGACAGTCCCTAAGAACCCACGT
>CAYJFV010000328.1:0-2018 GCA_964369275.1 uncultured Desulfovibrionaceae bacterium | reverse complement strand
AGTAACATTACTTTACTTGCAATTTTTAGAAATCTCTTCTATAATTTGCGAGGAAATAATTTATTGTATTAATTCATTTACTTATATATCGGGGAGTTCTTTGAACATGAATATCTTAATTTTTGGACCTAATGGCAGTGGTAAAGGCACACAGGGTGCTTTATTGATGGAAAAATTTGGCACAGCTCATATTGAATCTGGTGCGGTATTCCGCAAGCATGTTGGCGGAAAAACACCTTTAGGTCTTAAGGCTAAAGAATATATGGACAAAGGCGAATTAGTGCCTGATGAAATTACAATTCCTATGATTTTGGATATTCTAAAAGACACAGGAAATAATGGTTGGTTACTAGACGGTTTTCCACGTAATATGGAGCAAGCACGTAAATTAAAAGAAGCTTTAGAAGAAGCGAATATGCCTTTAAACTTTGTGGTTGAAATTCAGCTTCCACGCGAAATTGCAAAAAATCGTATTATGGGCAGAAGACTTTGCCAAAACAATAATAACCACCCGAATAATATTTTTATTGATGCTATTAAACCTAATGGTGAAGAATGCCGAGTATGTGGTGGTGAGCTTTCAGCCCGTGCTGATGACCAAGATGAAAACGCAATCAATAAAAGACACGATATCTATTATGATGCCCAAAACGGCACTTTAGCTGCTGCTTATTATTTCAAAGATTTAGCTGCAAACAGCGATACTAAATATATTGAATTAGATGGTACAGGCTCAATTGATTCTATCAGAGAAACCTTATTATCTGCTTTATAGGCAAGAATGAAATATTCTGTACTAACTTTATTTAGCGACTTTTTTACAAGCCCTTTACAAAATAGCCTTTTAGCGAAGGCTATAGATAAAGGGCTTATCTCTTTTTCATTTCATAATCCAAGAGATTTCGCAACCGATTACCATAAAAGCGTTGATGATACGCCTTATGGCGGTGGTGCAGGAATGCTTATGGCACTTCCGCAACTTGTGGATTGCCTTGAAGATATGAAAGCTAAAAGAGAAGCAGAGGGCATTGTAAAAAAAGTGCGTTATATTGCATTATCGCCAGATGGCGAACCTTTTACGCAAGCAAAGGCTGAGGAGCTTGCCCGTGGTGGTAGCGATGAACTTGTGCTTATGTGCGGAAGATATGAAGGTTTTGATGCACGTATTTTTGATTTGTACCCCATAGAAAAAATTTCTCTTGGCGATTTTGTAATAAATGGCGGGGAGGCGGCGGCACTTTGTGTAATAGAAGCAACCGCAAGGTTGCTACCGAATTTTATGGGTAAACAAGCTTCTTTTGAGTGCGAAAGCTTTAATAAAAGCGGCTTGTTAGAACACGCCCACTATACAAAACCAGCAGTGTATGAAAGGCTTGAAGTGCCAGAGGTACTACTGTCTGGCAATCATGCATTAATTGAAGAATTTAGAAAACAAGATTCTTTGAAGAAAACTTTTTATACTCGCCCAGATATTATTGAAAATGTTGAACTAAGCCCTAATGATAGGGAGTATTTAAAAAGTTTACAATACCAAAGTATAGGAAAAAATTTATCGCTTGCATTGCTTCATCACCCTGTAATTATAAAAAATCAGGTGATGAATGATGAAAATTCGAATAGAAGGGATAAGCGAGTTTTTAAAGAAATTGGTTCATCTTCTGTAACTAATCTTGATATACATGATATTGCACGCTCGGCAAGAACGTATGATGTGAAGTCTTTTTATGTAGTTACACCACTTGAAGATCAGGCAAAACTTGTAAAATCGCTTGTGGGCTATTGGACAATAGGGCAAGGCTCACGCTCGAATGTAGATAGGCAAGATGCTTTGTCTTACGTGCATCATGCGTATTCATGGCAAGAAGCGTATGAAAATATTGAAAAAGAAAGTGGGCAAAAACCTTTGCTTATTGGAACTTCGGCTCAAATTCCTAAAGATAAGAAAGGAAATCCGGTAGTTAAGCAAATTATGTGGAAGGAATTAAAAAAAATCCTTAAATCACAACAAATTCTCTTGC
>CAYJFV010000327.1:0-2021 GCA_964369275.1 uncultured Desulfovibrionaceae bacterium | reverse complement strand
TAGAAAGTTTGAACTCTTGGGTTACAGAATTAAAGAACAAATACGGTAAATTCTCAGGCTTTGTGCATTCAGCTGGCTATAATCTCATGGCGCCTTTTAAAACTTTTGACTTGCTAGAGTCAAGAAAGTTGCTTGATATTCATTACCATGCTGCTCTTCTTTTAGCACAAGGTATTTCTGATAGAAGGAATAGTGAAAAAAAATGTAGCATAGTTTTATTGTCTTCTATTAGTGCTATTGTTCCAGTAAAAGCGCTTACACTCTATGCTGCTGCAAAAGGTGCTTTACAGACCGCAGCACGAACCATGAGTAAAGAGCTGTCTACTCAAGGTGTTCGGGTAAATGTTATTTCGCCAGCCTTAGTACGTACACCACTTACTGAAAATTATTCGCAAGGAGTTATGGGTTTTGATGTTCTTGACGAAGAAGACAGTATATACCCTTTAGGAATAAGTGCACCTGAAGATATAGCAAACAGCATAGTTTTTCTTTTATCGGATGCCAGTAGGAAAATTACAGGACAAAATATCGTTATAGATGGAGGGAAATTCTGATGGTAAGGAATGTAATTATACTTGGAAATAGCGGTGCTGCAACTGAGTCATTTACCCTACTAAAGGATATGCTTACTACACCTTGCCTTAGAACTGTGTACTCGTTTAAGGGCTTTTTAAGTCATAAAGGTTTTAAAGGCAATTTAGGAGATTTAGCGCACTTTGAATTGGGTTCAGATAGTGATTATACACCGCAAAAATACGATGTTTTTGCGCTTGGAATAGGGGATAACAAGATTCGCTATGAGGCGTATATACAAATGAAAGAAAAGGGCGGTGAATTTATCAATTTAATTTCTCCTCATGTAGCTATTGCGGAGGATGTTGAAATTGGCGAAGCAAATAATTTCCTTATAGGGTGCCATATTTCTGCTAGAGTGAGCATTGGAGATGCTAATTATTTCAATGGAAATGCAAGAATAGGGCATGATGTAAAAATCGGCGATGGTAATTTTTTCGGTAATCAAAGTATGATTATGGGCTCAACGACAATAGGAAACAAAAACCAAATAGCGCCTGCCGCAATAATTATGGAAAAATGTAAAGTGGGGAATAATAACAACATAGCTCCTGCCTCTGTATTATATAAAGGCTGTAAAGATAGTTGCTTAATGGCAGGTAATCCAAAAAAATCCATGCAAAGAGTGCAGGATTTTTTTTATAAAATACACGAACTTTTACCAATAACAACAAGCCTTGAAGTCGGAGCACATGAAGCAACTTTTTCAAAAACAATACAAGAAAAATTTCCACATATTGTATCTAAGGCTTTTGAAGCTAATCCCGAAGTTTATGCGCATTTTTTATTAGATGGCAGTATAAAAAAAAGTAATATAGAATATAGTTACTTAGCTATAGGCGATAAAGACGGAACTACAAAGTTTTTTCTTTCCGATACTTTTAATAATGAAAAAATTAAAACAAATGCCTCTTGTCATTCGCTTTTAGTGCGTGATGAAGAAAATGCTACTTCCACATTTGTCTATGTGCCCATAAAAAAGCTTGACACTGTATGCAAAGGTAAAGAAGAGAGTCTCTATTCTTTATGGATTGATGCAGAAGGAGCAACAAAGCGGGTGCTGTCAGGTGCTGAAAAAGTTTTGGAGAAAACAGCAATTATCTATGTGGAACTTGAGTCCACAGCACGTTTTAAGGCACAAGAAGAAAATACTTTAGATAGGGATATTATTCAATTTTTACTTGACAGAGATTTTATTCCAGTTCTGCGTGATTTCCAATTTAGACATCAATATAATGTCATATTTGTAAAAAAAAGATATATGACATCAATAGAACATGAATACCATAAATACTTTAATTCCACATTAAGAAAATGTATAGCTGAGCATTTTTCCATACAAGGCTCTTCAGGTGAACATGTTCCAGTTTCTCCTAAACCTTTAGAAGCAAAAAAATATTCTTCTGTAAAAGAAATACAAGAACAAATAGAAGAGTTTTCATTACTAA
>CAYJFV010000326.1:1220-2033 GCA_964369275.1 uncultured Desulfovibrionaceae bacterium | reverse complement strand
AATCATAACTTTAGTTGATAAAAACTTTGGAAATGTCCAAGAAGACGAAAATAAGTAAGCTATACTTTTAATGGTTATAAAAAGTATTAATATCCCCAGAAGCTTAGTTGGAGCAATATAAGTAGGTAAAGTAAGTTGTGTTATGAAAATAAACACAATAGATATAGACATCAAAAATATTGCTATATAGTTGAAGAAAGAGTAGTCTGGGTCAACTGCAAGCAGAATATCAGATACCGCAGCACAAATATAAATTGATGATGCTAAAATACAAAGAAATAACCAATCTGTATTTGAGCTTGAATTTGAAATGATTAATTGAACTAAACCAAGGCATAAAAAAGTAACCACTAAACATATAAAATTATTTAATAAATGATATGTTAGTTTTACACTATTAATTTTTGTTTTCATAATGTGTTCCTTGAAATATCACAAAACTATAAAACCATTATAAAATTATGCCAATTAATAATCGTTGTTTTAAATTTTATCATAAAATCAATAAGTTTGTAAAAAGTTTATTATTTGTTGTCTGCAATTAAAGCTTTAGCATTTTCTAATTCAGGAAAACCACCAATAGAAACAGCTTTTTCTAAGGCTATAACAGCATCTTCTTTTCTTTTATCTTCTAAAAGTGCAATACCGTATCTATAGTTCAAAATAGCAGAATTAGGGTTAGCAGATAAACCATTTTCAAGCACAACTATAGATTCATCAACTTGGCTATTAGCAAGTAATGTAAAGGCATACGTATCAATAACACTAATATTTTCAGGTGCATCAATATACACTTGAGTAGCTAGTTCAACA
>CAYJFV010000326.1:0-1210 GCA_964369275.1 uncultured Desulfovibrionaceae bacterium | reverse complement strand
AGTTGTTGATATTTAGTAGGTTTTGTGGTTGAAATTCAAGTATAGCTTCAAAGTTTTCTATAGCTTCTTTATGATTATTTTGTTGTAAGTATGCATAAGCTTGCCCTGATAAAGCTGCAACATTTTTAGGTTCTTGCAGTAAAGCAGTTCTAAAATAAGACAATGCCTTATCATTTCTACCATTACGTAAACAGATATTTGCTAATTGAATAAGCAGTTCTTGTGTTTGAATTTGAGTATAGGCATTTTCAAGTATTGCAAAGGCTTCATCAAAGTTACCTTGTTGTTCAACAACAAAAGCTTTTAGAACGTACCCGTCAGCAGATTGTGGGTAAGCTTTAATATATTTATCAGATTCCTCAATAGCCTTATCTAGTTGATTAGCTTGAGAATATAAACGATATTTTCCTACAAGCCCTTCCGATGAATTTGAACGAGTTTGCGGATTTGGCTGCATGGTAACTTTATCTGTTAAGTATTTTTCAGCTTTAGCAGTATCGTTATTATTTAATGCACGACGTACAAGAGAGATAAGAGCACGTTCAGAGTTTAGAGTATTTGCTTGTTCTAAAATTGCAGTTGCTTCATCAAATCTTTCTAAATTGTCAAGTAAAACAGCACTTGTTACAAGGAAAGATAAGTTTTCTGGGTCATGTTTTAGGTATTGTTCGCATAATTCTAAAGCTTTTTGATTATCATTATTAATCATATAAATATTTAGAAGTAATTCAGTTGCTGGTGCAAAAGTAGGCTCAAGATTTACCGCTTTTTGCAAAGCTTTTATAGCTTCAGCATTTTTTTGTTGTGCCATATATACACTAGCTAGCATTGTTGGGAATAGAGCATTTTCAGGTAATTCTTTCATGCCTTCTTCTACAATTTCAATAGCTTTATTGTAGTTTTTATTTTCTAAATAGTAATTGAATAGGGCAGTTCTAACTGAAATACTTTCAGCATTTGCTTCCATTGCATTTTCAAGTTCTTGTAAAGCTAAAGAATCTTTATTTTGTTCAAGTAATATGTTTGAACGCACAACAATTGCTTGAGTATCAGAGCTGTTTATTTGAAGAGCTTTATCTAATGAAAGCAAAGCCTCATCATATTCACCTAAAGCACTTTGAATATTAGCTAATAAATTAAAACCTTGTGGGTTATTTGGGTGAAATTCAACTAAACGTTTTGCTTCATATTCAGCTTCTTGTAATCTTCC
>CAYJFV010000325.1:0-2034 GCA_964369275.1 uncultured Desulfovibrionaceae bacterium | reverse complement strand
CCTGCTATGGGTATGGTGGGAACGCTTGTTGGTCTTGTACAGATGCTTTCAAACCTTAGTGACCCTGATGCTATTGGTCCTGCTATGGCGGTTGCTCTTATTACCACTTTCTATGGTTCTTTATTTGCTAACCTTTTATTCGGGCCTTTCGCTTCTAAGCTAAGACAGCGTTCAGTGCAAGAAGAAATGACTCTTCACATTATTTTTGAAGGGGCAAAATCTATTCTTGACAACAATAACCCAAGGCTTGTATACGAAAAATTATCTTCTTACTTGCCACCTTCACAACGTGAAGCACCTCAGAAATAGTTATAGAGCTAGCAATAGTTTCTGTAATATAACTCGGACATGTAAATATGTTATATCTACGTAACTTACCAACACAAACATCAAGAAGGAACATGCTATGGCAGATCTAGGCGATGATGACGACGAAGGCGGCGGAGTTGATGATAGCTGGTTAGCCACCTATGGCGACATGGTTACTTTGCTATTATGCTTTTTCGTGTTGATGTACTCGATGTCTGTTGTTGATGCGAAAAAGTTTGACGCTACATTCTCTTCTGTGCGTGACACCTTTGGTGGTAACCAAATGGAGAATGTAAAAAGTGCACAAATTACTAACGATGAATCAGCTGAACAAGCCGACCCAGTTCGCGTTCGTGAAGAATTGTTAGAAGCACAAAAACAAACTTATGACCAAATAATTTCCTTTATTTCTCAGCAAAAAATGGACGATAAAATATCGGCTACTCTTGATGAAGGAAAAATTATATTAAGAGTGCCAGATGATGTTCTTTTTGATAAAGGAACAGAATATTTATCATCTCAAGCTGAACCTGTTTTATTTACTTTGCTTCAAATTTTCCATGAAAAAAGAGAGCAAACAATAAACATTAAAGGCTATTCTGATAATAGCCCTGTACCAACAGGTTCTCGTTTTTATGACAATTGGGAATTGTCGGCTTTACGTGCTGTAAACGTATTGCGTTATTATATAAGTGCTGGTATAGGTTCACATAGAATAACCGCAACTGGTATGGGCGAGCTTGAACCGCTTGTTCCAAATAATAGCGAAATAAATAAAGCACGAAATAGACGAGTTGAATTTGTCTTAGAACGTGAAGTTAAGGATTTCTAAATTTGCGTGCCTTTATCCACTAGGGCGAATATTGTTTCAAGAGAGATTTTATTAATGAATTTTAACTTTTTATACGAAAATAACTCACCACGAGCTTCTTACCGTGCAGCACACCCAGGACTTCGTCTACTTGTCCGTGGCTCAAATACTTTACATGAAGTATTAAACATAAGCACAAGTGGCATTGCCTTTAAAGGTGTTTTTAGTAATGTAAGAAAAGAAGAAATTATCTATTTTACCCTACTATTTGAAGGGAAAACCTTGCTTTCTCAAATTAAAGGTAAAATAATGCATGTTGACTCTGCTAGAGGTTTTACTGGTTGTGAATATGTTGATATTTCTGAAGCACAACTAAAAAAACTTGATGTTTTTATTTTACAGCTGCAAAAACTTGAAATAAAAAAACAACAAGCAAAGAAAAACGAACTAGACTAACTTGATAATAAACTATTTTTAATAGGGCGGGGGCTTATTTCCTTGCCCTATTACTTACATTAAAAGAGATATTATGGGAAAACTACTATATATTCGCGTAAATGCAAGCACTTATGATGAAACAAAAGTCCGTAAAGAATTTCCTACACTCTGCGAACTTGTGTGGAATGAAAAAGATAGCTATATTCCAGCTGCACAATTTTTCGGCGTGCTAGAACTTATTGCAACTTTGCATGAAGCACTAGAATACGCAAATTTCCCGCAAGAACTTGTAAACCTTCTAAAAAATGAAGTGCAAGAATTGGTAATTTTAAAAGAAAATTTATCAAAAGCAATAACCTCTTGGGAAGTTCGCGAAGCCGATAAAATCACTTATGATATTGAAGAAAAATTACAAGTCCTAGAAGCAAAAGCAAATAAAGAAAAAATACTAAAATTATTAAAAAAATAGTTTTATA
>CAYJFV010000324.1:0-2037 GCA_964369275.1 uncultured Desulfovibrionaceae bacterium | reverse complement strand
CAAAAGTAGCCCTAAAAGCTGAAAACTTTGCACCCTTCAAAGAAACGAGTGTCCCTTTATACTTCACAGTAGGTAACCACGATTACTATGTTGGAATAGACGCAATTCGCCCATTTTTTGAAGAAAGTGGCATAAGAATATTAGAAAATGAAATAATTGAAGTAAAAAATGTGCAAATTCTTGGTTTAGACCATATCAACGCCGATGAACATACTGTTGATAGCCACGCTTCAACTAAAAAAGAAACAGTAAAAAGCGTGCTTCCAACACTAAATATCAATAAAGATAAGCCCTTTGTAGTTGCTATTCATAAGCCTATTGGCATTTCATATATTGAAGAAGCTGGGGCAGATTTAATTTTATGTGGGCATACACACGCGGGGCAAATTTTCCCTGCAACACTTATTGCGGGTTTACAATTTGAATTTTTAAAAGGTTTATATGATTATAATAATGCTAAAGTTTACGTAACTAAAGGTGTAGGAACTTTTGGTCCACCAATGCGTTTAGGTGCAGAAGCAGAAGCAACAATTGTTAAACTTATTCCTAAAAGTTAATTTTATTAGCTTGAACTTATTGACGAAAGTGTTTCAATATCATACCTTTTTAAAAAAGCTATTTTGAAAGGATTGAATATGAATGAAGGTATGCAGTCGTATTTTGACTATACAGTTTCGCCTTTAGGTGATTTGTTTTATCTTACTTTGTGGAATCAATTACAAAATATTAAAAATAAAAGTATATTAGAATTTGGCAGTGGCTTTGGCTTTACTGCTAATTTTCTAGCTGAAAATAATAAACTTACAGCTATTGAATACGATGAAACCATGCTTGCAATGAATGAAAAAAAGCAAGATTATTCGCTTATTCATGGTGGGCTTGAAGTATTACAGCAAATGCAAAGTAATAGTTTTGATGTAGTAGTATGTCATTTAGTGCTTGAATTTGTTGAAAATCCTAAAGATTTTTTACAAGAACTCATACGTGTAGTGAAAGAGGACGGAATTATTTCAATTGTAAGGCATAATAGGGCAGGGCGAATTATTCAATCTATCGTGCAAGATTATGACTTAGCTGAAACAAAACGCCTACTTCAAGGTGAAGCTTCTTTGTCAAATGCCTTTGGTGATATAAAATATTATGAAAATGAAGATGTGCTAAATTGGGCAGAGAATACTTTATTTATTGAAGAAATTCACGCTATACGCACACTTGCAAGCTTGCATAATGCACAAGTGCAAAATTCTGAAAACTGGGTAGATAACATGCTAGAAATAGAGTTAGAACTTCAAAAAAACCCTGACTTTATTAAAATTTCTTACTTTAATCATCTTATATTAAAGAAGAAATAAATACGCTATCAAAAAAACTTTACTTTTCTATGAAAAGCAGGTTGGTGCTATTTTGCTGTTTTTACCCTTTTTCTTTGCGTGTAATTCTTTAGGATTAAATGCATAAAAATAAAAACTGTGATGATCGTTTGTGAAATAATGGAAAATTCCCGTATCAGAAAATATTCTGTTTAAATTTGCACATTTTTGATAAAAAGACTTTATAACTAACTGAATTTGTATGCTCATTTTGCACCTCCAAAAATAGAATAATAAAAACTTTACTTTCTTTGTATTATTATATACTATCTAAGTACAGAAAAAACAAGTACGCTCTTTTCTGATACTGATATCAAAAAGGATACTATAATGGAAAAGCCAAATTTATTCGGTGTATGCCCCTTTGTTACATCACAAAAACTGCTTACAGGCAAGTGGTCACTTTATATAATGTATCTTTTAGCAGAGGACACAAGAAGATTTAACGAGCTTTTGCGTTTAATGCCCGAAGCAATGACACACACAACTCTTTCAAGGCAATTAAAATTTTTAGAAGACGAAGGTTTAGTTACACGAACTGAATATAACCAAGTTCCACCTAAAGTGGAATACTCACTTAGTGAAATTGGCATAAAATTTCAACCTGTTATTGAAGAATTGGGGAATTGGGGTAAATTATATATTGACCAATTAAATACAGGAAAGA
>CAYJFV010000323.1:0-2040 GCA_964369275.1 uncultured Desulfovibrionaceae bacterium | reverse complement strand
CAGCTTTGCTTGTTCTATGCGTATTTGATTTTTTGAACTGTTGTATGCAAAACCACACAAAAAATTTTGTATGTAACCTTATTTTATAGTAGAGCAATTTACAAAATTTTTGTTTTGTGTATTAGTCATTTTTTTAGCTCTGCTAAAAAATGCCTAATGTTCTTATTTTATTAATTTGTGTTTACAGTGTAATTTTTCTTTAAAAAACAAAGGGCAGAAAAACTCTGCCCTTTTATATTTGTAATTCTAGATCAAAAATTTATTTCAAAAATTCTGCAACCTTATCTACTTCATGTGTAGAACCAATAACTAAAGGCACACGCATGTGTACATCATTTGGCACAATGTCCATAATACGGTTTACACCATCAGTTGCTTTTCCGCCAGCTTGCTCTGCTAAAAAGGCTAAAGGCGAGGCTTCATATACTAAACGAAGTTTGCCCTCTGGTTTATTTGTATCACGTGGGTACATATAAATTCCGCCTTTTAATAAAGTACGGTGAAAATCTGCCACAAGTGAACCAACATAACGCATTGAATATGCAGGTGTTTCGCCTTGAGCTTTAGCAAAGAATTTTACAGCTTCTTTTGTTGGTTCATCCCAATAATCTTCATAGGCAGTATTTACTGAATAATATGTACCATTTTTAGGCATTTGTATATTTTCATGCGAAAGTAAAAATTCGCCAATACTTGGGTCAAGCGTGAAGGCATGCACTCCATAGCCTGTAGAATACACAAGCACAGCCGATGGGCCATATAAAAAGTACCCAGCACATACTTGTTCTACACCAGCTTTTAATAAGTCTTTTACTTCTAGCTTTTCATTAGGAATTTCATTAAGCCTAAAAATAGAAAAAATTGTACCAATTGAAACGTTTACATCAATATTTGATGAACCATCAAGTGGGTCGAAGTAAAGAATATATCTTCCACAATGTTCGTTTGAACAAAAAACTATCTCTTCTTCTTCTTCTGAACCTAATGCATACAAAGAGCCAGAACGTTGCATACGGTACATAAGTACATTATTCGCAAATTCATCTAATTTCTGAATTTTTTCGCCTTGAACATTTATTTCACCTGTACCACCTAAGGCATCAACCAAACCAGCCTGATTAACTTGGCGGTTAATAATTTTTGCTGATAAAATTAAATCATGCAAAAGTGTACTAAATTCACCAGTTGCTTCAGGTGATCTTTGTTTTTGACTATGTAAAATATGTTCCGTTACTGTAACTTCAAGCATAATATCTCCGTAGAATTTGCATTTACATTAAGAAATATAGCAGAAACAATTGTTTTTGTCTATATAAGAAAAGCTTTTTCAACCATTTAGTTTTATTGATAAATCATAAATACATTTTATATTTGCTTTTGCAAGCTTGCTATTTTTAGGAATTTACTTTAAATTTGTAGCTACACTAAAGAAAAGGGTTACTTATGAAATTAGCTTCATGGAATGTAAATGGCATACGTGCAGTAATGCAAAAGCCAGACTGGAAATGGTTTGAACAATGCCAATACGATATTATTGGGTTTCAAGAAATTAAGGCTGAAAAAAGTCAAATAGATTCTTCCTTGCATGAACCAGCTGGTTATAATGCATATTTTTGTTCTTCTGTTGTAAAAAAAGGCTATTCAGGTGTGGCAGTTTTTTGTAAAGAAACCCCACTAAATGTTGTGTATGAATTACCAGTTGAGGAATACCAAGGTGAGGGGCGAATAATTCATTTAGAATTTGAAAAATTTCACTATATTAACGGCTACTTCCCAAATGGCGGCGAGCCACTACCTGATGAAAATGGCAAGTTCCAAGGCGACCATAAAAGACTACCCTACAAAATGGGCTTTTTTAAAGCCTTCAACGACTATGCAAACGAATTAACAAAAACAAAACCACTTGTAGTATGTGGCGATTTTAATATTGCTCACCATGCAATTGACTTAGCTCGCCCAAAAACAAATACAAAATCTACAGGCTTCTTACCAATTGAACGTGAATTTTTAGATAAATTTACCGCCGAGGGTTATATTGAT
>CAYJFV010000322.1:0-2064 GCA_964369275.1 uncultured Desulfovibrionaceae bacterium | reverse complement strand
TGCATTAGGGATTCTAAAGGGACTTAGTTCCTTTAGCCGTCGGAGACATAAAAAAGAAACCAAAATTGCAGATAAAGAAACAGAAATAACATGAAAGTGCTTATTTGTTGACTTTATCGCTTATATAGTGTAATTTGTGAAAATTCAAATAGACTAGCAATACAGTTTTTGTATGCTATATAAGGAGCTTATAATGGATTTACATCAAAGATTATTAGATAGATTTTTTGAACTTGTAAAAATAGATGCACCAACAAAAAAAGAAGATAAGATAGCGGCATTTTTGAAGCAGGAATTAATTGGCTTAGGCTGTGAAGTTACTGAAGATAATGCGGGTGAAAAAATTGGCGGAACAGCAAATAATATTTTTGCATCATTAAAAGGCACACATGAAAATGCGGCTAATTTACCAACAATTATGCTTTCAGCTCACATGGATGGCGTAAGCCCATGCGAAGGTATTGAACCACAACTTATTGATGGCGTTATTACATCTAAGGGTAATACTATTCTTGGTTCTGATGATAAATCTGGCGTGGTTGCAATTTTAGAAGGTATCCGCAGGCTTCAAGAAAGCAATACTCCATTTTGCAATGTACAAATAGTATTTACAGTTGCAGAAGAGGGCGGAGTAAACGGCTCTAAAAATATGGATCAATCAAAACTAAAAGCAGATTTTGGTTATGTGCTTGATTCAAGTGGTTCACCTGGGCAAATGGTATATGCAGCACCTGGAATTAATAAATTTAAAGTTAAAATGGCAGGAAGGGCTGCTCATGCTGGTATTGCACCTGAAAAAGGACTTAATGCAATATATGTATTATCGCAAGCATTAGTAAACTTCCCACAAGGTCGCCGTGATGAAGAAACTACAGCGAACATTGGGCCAATTAAAGGCGGAAGTGCAACAAACGTTGTTGTTGATTCAGTAGAAGTTGTATGTGAAGCACGTAGTCTTGTTGCTGAAAAATTAGAAATTATTTCTAAAGACATTGTAAAAGCATTTGAAGATGCAGCAAAAGCTAATGATACCACAGTAGAAATTGAAGTTATTCCAAGCTATGGCGGTTATAAACTAGACCACGACTTACCACTTATTAAAATAGCAAAAGAAGCGGCGGAATCTCTTGGTTTACCAGTAGAATTAAAACGCTCTGGCGGCGGTAGTGATGCAAACAATATCAATAACTACGGCGTGCCATGTATTCCACTAGCTACAGGTATGACAAATGTTCATACTGCTGATGAATATATACTAGAAGAACACTTAGAACAAATTACTCAATGGGTTGGAGCTATTCTAACCACTGCATGTAAATAGTTCTAATTTATAATAATTTCTAAATAGGGAATGCCAAAATTTATGGTATTTCCTATTTTTTATTTTTAAGCTATATGTAATATAAATATGCTTGTAATAGTTTTAATTTTGTAAAAACCATAGTCTATCTATTCCAATAGTAAGGAGATAATATGATAGTTTTAACAATCACAGCAGAATTTAAAAGTGACATAAAGCAAGTATGGAATATTGTAACTGATAATGCAAACACAGCTTGGCGTAGTGATTTAAAGTATGTGAAAAACTATGATGAATATACTTTTACAGAAGTTTCAAAAAATGGCTATGAAATAGACTTTAAAATAACGTCAAAAACGCCTTATAAACAATATTCTTTTGAAATGGAAAGCAAAAATTCTTCAGGTGAATGGAGAGGTATTTTTTCAAAAAATGGAACAGGCACAAAAATAGAATTTACTGAAAAAGTGCAGGCAAAGAATTTCTTTATGGCTTTCTTGCTAAAGCCTTACTTGAAGAAACATCAAAAGCAGTATGTAGCCGATTTAAAAAAAGCTCTTGGTGAATAAATTTTCACTTCTTTTTATAAATATTACCTATTTTATAGGTAAATTAACTAATTTAATATTTTTTGGGTTCTCAATAAGTTAATTTTCTTTATTGGTATTTTTAATATAGGTTCCACTTAGGGTAAATAATATTTTATTCCAATTCTGATATACAGCTGAAGTTTTTCTTTTGTCTCCGACGGCTAAGGAACTTGA
>CAYJFV010000321.1:0-2077 GCA_964369275.1 uncultured Desulfovibrionaceae bacterium | reverse complement strand
ACAGCATCATCAAACTCAAAAGCTACATCAAGTGCATACTCTAACTCATCTTTTTTAGCATTTAAATCATCTAAAAGTTTAGCTGAGTCTGATAAGAGTAACATTTCAGAATTAAGTTTATTCTTTTCAATACGAATATTTTCTATTTGCTGATCAAGTGTACTAATTCTTTGCTGAATAAAAGATTCATTTAAACTAAGGTATTCGCCTTGTTCCACTTTATAATCATCAATATCTTTTTGTGCTTTATCAATACGTTCTTGAAATATTTCAATTTGATCACCTAAGAATGCAGTAGCATCAAAAGATTCTTGCCTATTTTCAGAGGTGCTTTGTTCAATATATTCACGTATAAGTGTATTTACAAAATCGCGGGCAACCATTGGGTTACTATGCACAAAATTTACATAGAATACACCACGTTTACTATCATGCCTAATATTAGTGCTACTTCTAAGCCCCGTAATTAGGCTTTCTTTTTTTTCAGGTGTATTTGCGTATAAATCAAGTTCAAGTAAAGAAGCAACTTGTTCAAGCAAATTACGGCTTAAAAGTTGTACTTCTAACAAACGAATTTTAGATTCAGCCGAAGAAGTAATTGCAATACCTTGAACTAAATCATTTACAATATTTTCCTCAACTGAAATTGTAGAAGAAGCTTGAAATCTTTTAGGAAGCATGTAGCTTATAGCAAAACCACTAATTGAGGTTATAACTACAACAACACAGATAAATTTTATATGATTTGTTAATATAGTAACATAACGCCAAATATTAATACTAGCGTTTTCGCTTTGTGCGTGCTTTATATTTTGTTTTTTCATTTTAATGAAATGCCTTTAATATGATATTAAAACCAGCTTGAGTCTATAACGATTAAATCGCCACTTCTTAAAGTAATGTTTTGGCTTAAGTCGCCATCTTCTATTAAATCAGATAGATTTACATTTATTCTTTCAACTTTACCATTAACCATACGTGTAATTATAGTATCATTTGGGTCTGCAAATTTTGTAAAACCACCAGCACTGTGAATTGCTTCCAAAATTGTCATATTATGTGTATAGGGTAAAGAAGTAGGGTTGTTTACCTCACCTTCTACAAATACAAAGCTGTTCTCTTTTTTTGGAATAAAAAGCCTATCATTAGCAAGTAGCTCAAAGCTTGCAAGTTCACCAACACCACTAGTAAATACTTCTTCAAAATTACTTGCAACTTTTTCACCATTACGTTCAATATATGCATTAGCTAAATCCGCGGTGAAAGAGGGTTTTATATTGCTTAAAACATGTAATAAAGTTGTTTTACCTTGAAGTGGTAAAACAGTAGAAGTAATACCTGGGCCGTAAACTATCATGCTATTTGCAGGAAAAGTATTAACAGAAATTGAAACTATTGGATTAAATAAAATCTCTTTCAAAGCATTTGCTACACGTGAACGTAAACTACGCGGGGTAATTCCAGCAGCTGTCATATCACCAATATTTGGTAAAGAAATTTTGCCGTCAGGGCGAACAACTACTTCTGCACTAAGTTCAGGTTCACCCCAAACGCGAATTGATAAAGAATCACCTTTGCCAATAATATATTCATTTGCAGATGCAATATTAATACTAGTTGAAAGAATAATAGTTAAAAGCAAAGAAAATAGTAAAACAATTTTTTTCATTTAGCGTGCTCCATTACGAGTGAATACAATAAGAAAGGTTCTAAAAAGTATTTCAAAATCTAAAAAGATAGACTGGTTTTTAATATAGAATAAATCATAGCGAAGTTTTTCAAGTGCGTCTTCAACTGAAGCACCATAAGGGTAGCGAACTTGAGCCCAACCTGTAACACCAGGTTTTACGTGGTGTCTTTCTGAATAATAAGGAATAGATTTTTTCAATTCACTAATAAATTCAGGGCGTTCAGGGCGTGGACCAATTAAGCTCATTTCACCTTGTAAAATATTAATAAGCTGTGGTAATTCATCTATTCTACTTTTTCTAAAAAAATTACCAATACGTGTAATTCTTGGATCTTCTTTACTTGCCCAAACAGCTCCAGTTGTTTTTTCAGCATCTGAACGCATAGT
>CAYJFV010000320.1:0-2079 GCA_964369275.1 uncultured Desulfovibrionaceae bacterium | reverse complement strand
TCAACCTTGGCAAGGTTGCACTCTACCGCTGAGTTACTCCCGCACAATCAAAAAATATAAAAATGGAGGCGGCATCCAGATTTGAACTGGAGAATAAAGGTTTTGCAGACCTCTGCCTTACCACTTGGCCATGCCGCCATCAACCAAAAGGCTTACACTATGGAGCGGGAGACGGGATTTGAACCCGCGACGTCAACCTTGGCAAGGTTGCACTCTACCGCTGAGTTACTCCCGCTCAGTGCGAGAGTTTTAATTAGCGACTTTTTGAATAAATGTCAACAAAAAAATTCAACTTTTTTACATTTACTTCACTTAATCCCCTAAAGCCCTTATCTACACTAAATTATTTACATATATATCTTATTATATTTCACCCATTCTTCCTTTTTACTTGCTTTTCATGCAAAAATTAGCCATATTACAAATTAGTGTTACATAAATTAATAGTATTTCATACTTTGTTATATTTAACTTAACCTCTTCTCTCAACTCCCCTTTTCTGACTTCGAGGATTATATGCTAAACTGCACTTCAAATGAAAGCACTTCCACAATCAATAATACTGGCCTTAGCTTAGAAATACTAAGAAAAATGCCAAAAAAATTCAAACCCGAAGAAAGTTTAGAAGATACTATTTATGCAAGAGGTTCATATTTCAACCAAGAACTTCCTAAAGATATTCAATTTACAAGCATACTAATAACAAATAATATTGCACAAAAGCGTACTTTTATAAACGTGCATTTCGTGTTATGTTATCTTGATGCAAGTAATAATATTTGCAATACCATTCCCTTAGATATTTATTTTCCAACTGAAACATATTACGGAAAGAAAATATCGCCTCAAAAACATTATGTCTTTACTGTATTACACGAGCATTTAATTGCTTCTATTCGTTCGCATTTTCCAACAAAAAATGCAAAACTTTGCGCTGTGTGTGAAATATTAGACGGTAGAAAAAGCTATTCTGCACCAATTCCTATAGACATAAATTACCCCTCTACCCCATTAGAAGATATTGAACTTATTGATTATGCCCCCATTCTAAACAAGCAAGTAAATTGTTTCAATACCGAATATACAAGAATAAATTCTACATACAATAGCCTATATGAATATGCAAACCTACATAAAAATTTGGGTATTCAACTAATTGAAACCCCTAATGAAAAATATTGGCTTTGCAAAGAATACGCACCTGATGCAAATGAAATTTATTTTGTTTATAATTCCAATAGCTTTGGCGACATGAAGTCTTTTGCATACACAAAAGTAGATGACTCTTTTTTTGAGCTACATATTCCCTACGAAACTCTTTATCATGGCATGTATTACGAGCTTCATCTTTACGGCAAACATCAACTTGGCAAACAAATACGTGTGCCTGCATTTGCAAACTGGGTAGAGCAAAATAAAGATAATGAAAACCAATGGTGTGCAAGATTTTGGCATACTGAAAATTCCTACACTTTCAAACATAAACAGCCAAAGCACAAGAATTTAGTTATATATGAAGCACACGTTGGTATGGCAAAACATAACCTTGATAAAAGTTCTGAAAATGAGCGTGGCTTTGGAACGTACAAACACTTCACTGAAACTATACTTCCTTATATAAAACAGTCGGGCTATAATGCGGTTCAGCTTATGGGAATACCTGAACATCCTTTATATAAGTCTTTCGGGTATCAAGTTTCATCATATTTCGCCCCCTCGCACAGATTTGGCACTTTAAACGAATTTAAAGAACTTGTTGATACCGCTCACAAGTTAGGCTTAGTTGTCTTACTTGATATTGTACATAGTCATTCTTGCCCAAACACCGAACAAGGTTTGAACTGCTATGATACTGGTGCGTATTTTTTCAATAAAAACAAGCAAACTCAGTGGGGCACATCTACCTTTAATTACAATAATGAAATGACTCGCCGTTTTCTGCTCTCTAATTGTAGATACTGGCTTGAAGAATTTCAAATTGATGGCTTCCGCTTTGATGCTGTTGGAAGCATAATATTTAATGATGAAGGCTTTCAAGACGATTTTTCACATGTAAATGCCTGTTTTTATAATTCTAAC
>CAYJFV010000319.1:1448-2084 GCA_964369275.1 uncultured Desulfovibrionaceae bacterium | reverse complement strand
TGCTTGAAGACGGTTTTTATTTAGAAGGGCAGTCATTTACAGGCGAATTTGAATCAGGTGGGGAAGTTATCTTTAATACTGGTATGACTGGATATCAGGAAATTCTAACTGACCCAAGTTATACTGGTCAAATGGTTTGTATGACATATCCGCTTATAGGTAACTACGGTATCAATGATGAAGATATGGAATCAGGCAAAATTCATGCGGCAGCTTTAATTGTAAAAGAATGCTGTAAAGTGCCGTCTAACTGGCGTGCTACCGAGTCTTTACCAGACTTTTTGAAAAGACATAATGTGCCTGGTATTGAAGGAATTGATACACGTGCTTTAACTGTGCATTTGCGTAATACAGGTGCTTTACGTGGTATTTTATCTACAAAAACTATGGACGTTGAAGAACTAGTGAAAAAAGCAAAAGCAATTCCAAGCATGGAAGGGCAAAATCTTGTACCATTAGTTGCTCCAAAATCGCCATACTACTGGAATGGTGCAAAACCAGAAGAAGTAAAACTTAATGCCGATGGCTCTTATACTTGGCGTTCAAGTGATAAGCCAAAAGTTGTTGTGTATGACTTTGGTATAAAATGGAATATCTTACGTTTATTGCAAGCTCAAGGGCTTGATATGCTTGTTG
>CAYJFV010000319.1:0-1438 GCA_964369275.1 uncultured Desulfovibrionaceae bacterium | reverse complement strand
CCGCCATCATTTTCAGCAAGTGATGTGGAAAAATCAGGGGCTCAAGCGGTATTTTTATCAAACGGCCCTGGCGACCCTGCAACTTTGAAAGATGAAATTGAAACTATTAAAGTGCTAGTTGATAAATACCCAGTAGCAGGTATTTGCTTAGGGCATCAATTACTTGGGCATGCTCTTGGCGGTACTACTAATAAACTAAAATTTGGTCACCACGGTTGTAACCACCCTGTGAAAGACTTACAAACAGGACATATTGAAATATCTTCACAAAACCACGGTTTTATTGTAATTCATGAAGATATTGAAACAACTCATATCAACTTGAATGACCAAACAATTGAAGGTTTTAAACATAAAACAAAACCAATTATAGCCGTACAACACCACCCAGAAGCAGCTCCAGGACCAACTGATTCACGTTCTTTCTTTGCTCAATTTAGAGCAATGCTAAAAACTGAACTTGGTGTATAAAAAATAATTTTACAACCACATAAAGCACAAGAAATTGTGCTTTATTTTTTTTTAATATTATAGACTTGTAAAAATCATTTAAAATTATTGAAATTTACAATTTGTTACAAAATAAGGCTGTGAATAAATGCAAGCAATAATAATTAGAAATATTAAATAAAAAATAGCTTTATAAGCGGATTATAAGCGAATTATTGTTTCAGCTTCTACAATAAAATTTGTAACATAAGTTATGTATTGCAAAATTGAAAAAGTTGACTATCTAAAAACATAGTAAAAACAAATGGTTGCAAATTATAAAAAAATATTATTAAGCTTGTTATTTGTTAAATGCTATGTTATACAGAATGACTTCTTAATATATGAAGGTAATTTTGGTTCGGAGGACTACGTATTATGGTAACCCAAGAAAATGAAACAACAATGAGCGAAAGCATGGATTTTGCTTCAGAGTTAGAGAACTATCTTACTCCTGATGTTGGTAATTTGGAAGAAAACTCAATAGTTGAAGGTAAAATTGTTCGTATTGATAACGATACAGTTTTAGTAGACGTTGGTTTTAAATCAGAAGGGCAAATCCCTGTAGCTGAGTTTCGCGATTCACAAGGTGAAATCACAGTAAAGGTTGATGATCAAATTAAAGTATGTGTTGTGCATAGAAACGAAAATGAAGGTACTATTTCACTTTCTTATGAAAAAGCAAAACGCATGGAAGTGTTTGATAATCTTGAAAAAATTCTTGAAGATTCAGGTATTGTGACTGGTATGATTACCCGCAGAATTAAGGGTGGTTATGCTGTTGACCTTGATGGCATTGAAGCTTTCTTGCCAGGTTCTCACGTAGACTTACGTCCAGTTCCAGATATGGATGCTTTAGTAAATCAGAACTATCCTTTCCGAGTTCTAAAAATTAACCGCCGTAGAAGCAATGTTATTGTTTCACGTCGTATTCTTTTAGAAGAAGAAA
>CAYJFV010000318.1:0-2092 GCA_964369275.1 uncultured Desulfovibrionaceae bacterium | reverse complement strand
CATTTTTTAGCAGAGCTGTTCATGCAGTAAATATAAAAACAAAGAAAATCTACAAAGTTAATCTTCCTCTAAACAGACACACAACATCAACTTTTCCCAAAACCTTTGCTCTTTACATTAGAAAAAAAGAACTATATAAATATATTATCATATAAAGAAAAAAGGGGATTTTATGGAAAAAGTAAATATTTTATGGACTAACGATCACCCAGATTTAGCAACTACCATGGTTTTTATGTATGCAGTAAATGCAAAAATCCGTAACTGGTTTGATGAAGTTACTGTTATTATTTGGGGGCCAACTGCAAAGCTTGTAGCTGAAAATGAAGATATTCAAGATGAAATTAGAAAAGCACAAGAAAATGGAGTGCATGTAATGGCATGCATTAGCTGTGCTTCTATGTATGGGGTTGAAGAAAAACTTAAATCTTTAGGGTTAGAAGTAAAAGGCATGGGGATTCCGCTAACCGAAATTTTGAAAAGCGATGAAAAACTTATTACAATTTAAGGATATTCATTATGATTTTAGCAATTAGTGGAAGCCCAAGAAAAAATAGAATGGTGCATAATACTATTAAAGCAATTTTAGCTGGTTGCAAAGATGAATATGAAATAATATCACTTTCAGGTAAAAAAATTAGTGGTTGTATTGCTTGTCTTCAATGTGCAAAAGATAATATTTGCAAGCTAAAAGATGATTGGAATGATATTGGCGAAAAAATGAAACAAGCCGATATTATAATTTTTGGTGCTCCAAATTATTATGGAACTGTCAATGCTCTTTCACACTGCTGTTTAGAACGTACCTTTTGTTTTAGACATAAAGGTGGAATGACATTAAAAGACAAAAAAGCTATTATCGTTACAACACAAAGAGTAGGTGCAAATGTTGAATCAGTCAAAGAATTTATTGAATATATGCTACATTCTAACCAAATGAAGGTAATTGGTGAAATTCGCCCCTATGAGTATAGTCAATGTTATTCATGTGGCGAGGGAAAAAACTGTAGTGTTGGTTCAGTAGTGCGAGTACATGGAGTACTAGAAGAAATACTTCCTAAACATTTACCACTTGAAATTGAGCAACAAACCGATACAATGCAAGAAATTGAAAAGATACGCGAACTGCTTCTTGAACATGGTGTAAAATTCTAAAAAAAAGCCTCCGACTGGAGGCTTTTATTATGCTTTTATAAGATTAGGGGTCAAATTAGTCTAACATCCAAGCATCTTTCATATTACCAACTAAATTAAGGCTTGGTTGAATTGTGTTTTTACCTGGTTGCCATTCGCAAGGTGCAGCTTGTGTTCCTTTACTTTCGCGTATCATTTGTAAAGCACGCACTCTACGTAAAATTTCATCATAGTTACGCCCAAGCGGAGCTGAAAGCACTTCAGCTACTTGAACAATACCATCTGGATCAATAATAAAAGAACCACGAAGAGTTAGTTTAGCGTCTTCATCGTAAGTGCCATATTCTTTTGCAAGTTCAGCATTAGTATCAGCTAGCATTGGGAAAGGAATATTTGAACTTTTTGAAAGACCTAGAATTTCTTTATCTGCCCACATTTTATGTACAAATTGGCTATCAGGACTAATAGTTAAAACTTGAACATCTAAAGACTTAAACTCTTCATGTTTTGCTACAACTGTAGCAATTTCAGATGCTCAAACAAAGGTGAAATCACCTGGGTAGAAACAAAGATATACCCATTTACCACGTAATGATGCTAACGAAACTTCACTAAAATCGCCACCAGAAAAAGCAGATAGTTTAAATTCTGGTGCAGGGAAATTAACTTTAATCATAATTGACTCCTAAAAATTATTTTTTTGTAATAAGAATGATTCCTATTATAATCATGTTAACAAAAAATATTTATCCTGTACAGTATTTTTTTTATAAAATTAAATTTCTTAAAATTTGAATATAAAAGAATTAGTTATAACTAACAACATTCTCTATCTGCTGACAATTATGTCCCTATAGACAAAAAAATCTCTAATTGATTTAGTGTATTACTTCATTTATATTTCCTATAGTTTAAAAAATCTAAAATATAGGAGAAACTATTATGTCAAAATTAAGTT
>CAYJFV010000317.1:0-2096 GCA_964369275.1 uncultured Desulfovibrionaceae bacterium | reverse complement strand
AAAGTTATAATTGTTATAATTTGTTCTATTGCATAGTTTTTTTTAGATTCATAAGCCCAACCAAATTGTGCAAAAGCTTCACTGCCCCAAATTCGTGGCTCAATATCAACTATAACCATGCTATAAAAATCAAATATCAATGCAACAATTATAAAAAGATAAAAAAATGACAAAAGAATATATATTCCATGTATTTTTAAAACTTGAGTCCTCTTCATATTTGTAATTATCCGTATAAAAAAAGCATTTAAAACACTATTTGCTTTTTATTGTTTTTTCTAAGGCAAGAGAAAAACATACTCTTCTTAAAGTATGCTAAACAAACTTTGAAGGTAATGCATTATTTTTATGATTAGTCGAATCTCTATAGATGTCAAGATATAATTAACATACCAATACTAGCTTCTTGAAAACCCTGCTGTAGCAAGCAACAAACAATGCTTGTGAAATTATTAACTATGCCTTATTTTAAATATACAATAAAAATAATTAGTTCAGCCTATATTCATTTTTTTTCAATTGATTATGCTTTATTGCTTGACATATTATAATTTTTGTTCTACCTTGAACTAAAGTTGAATCAGAAAATAAGCGTACTTATTTTCAAAATGTAGTGTTTTATCATGACTTGTTATAATTTTCTCAAATAAGCCGAGGTTGTTATGCAGAATGAAATCCCAGCATTTATACATGAAGTTTCAAATATTTATAGAAAATTTCAAATTTTTCTAGCTGAAGAACTACAGCCTTTTGGTTTGCACCCTTCTTCTTTTCCTATACTTATGGTTTTACTATATTATAAGGGCGAAGGGGTTTTGCAAGATGATTTTACAAAAAAACTTGGTATGACAAAATCTGTTGTTACACGCGTATTAAAACAACTTGAAGACGACAACTATGTTTATAGAACTGAAAGTAAGCATAGCAAACGCCACAAATTAATTTTTCCGCATAAAAAAGCTTTAGTTTTAGCTAAAAAATTAGATAAGATTACGACTAAGTGGAATAATATTATTCTTCATTCAATGCAAGAAGCTGATATAAAAAAATTAAGTGAATTATTATATATACCTTATAAAAACACCCTAGATTATTACACCCATACCTCACATGATTAATCCAAACTAATAAACTGCATTATATGCAGAAAAAAAATAGGAGTATTAGAATGAGTAATTTTGTAACCTACCACTACGAGGAACATTTAATCACGCAACAAAACAAAGCAGAAGCTAAATTTTTAGCAGCTTTTGAAGAAGCTAAGCCAAATTTGGCTGATGCTCATGTTGTAGTAAACCCGTATTTAGTAAACCCATTAGCTGCTGTTGTTATGTTTAAAACAGCTGCTAGCGTTGCACCAAAAATGACAATTCACGGCAAACGCAATTCCCGTGAAGATATTGTGCATACTTTTGAAGCTGCTACTAGCCACGTATTGCCTGTAGTTGGCTTATATGAAGGAATTGCAACTAAAGTTACTATTGAAGCTGGTAGCGAAACTAAAGTTTTTGAAATTCAATCACAGCCATTACCAAAAGTTGCTCGTTGCCGTAACATTCTAACTTCTATGGATTATTTTGGCACTGACCTTATGATTCTTACCCCAGCAGATAAAAACTATGCTATCGGTTTTGACTACAAAGGTGATGTACGTTGGCTTATGGCAACCCCAACCATGTTTGATATAAAACGCTTAAAAAATGGTAATATTCTAACTGGTTCTCACCGTTACAGCCGCATGCCGTATTGTGCTACTGGTTTAATTGAAATGACAATGAGCGGTAAAATTGTAAAAGAATACCGTATGCCTGGCAACTCTCACCACGATCATTGGGAAATGAGAGATGGCAATATTATGGCTTGTACACAAGACTATTCAGCTGGTAAAGACACTGTTGAAGATATGCTTGCATTACTAGACCGTGAAACAGGTATGGTACTTCAAACTTGGGACTTCAAAGACTTCCTACCACAAGATCAAGGTAAATCAGGTTCTTGGTCAGCTCACGACTGGTTCCACAATAACGCTCTTTGGGTAGATGAAGACAAAAAAGAAATTATTCTTTCAGGCCGTCACCAAGATGCTATTGTTTGCT
>CAYJFV010000316.1:0-2105 GCA_964369275.1 uncultured Desulfovibrionaceae bacterium | reverse complement strand
ATAAATGTTGTTGGAGCAGATTATAGAGGTAAAGACTATGACGAGCTTATTCAATTTGATGATTATGGAACAGATGAATGTGGTATTAAACGTGCAATTCAAAGTTTAAGCACGGAAGCTGGCGAATCTATAGCACGTCCACACGGTTTAACAAGATATTGTCAATATTATGTTGTACCAATTGCAGATGCTAACAATAAAATTACAAGTCTAATTCTTACAATTAATGACTACACAGATATTAAAGAAGCTCAAATAAAAATGGCAGAAGTTGCTTCGCAAGCACTTGAAATTTCAAACCAAGTTGCAGAATCAACAATTGCAATTTCAAATAGAGTAGGGCAGGTATCAAACGGTGCAGATGTTCAACGTGATAGAGTATCTTCAACCGCAACTGCAATGGAAGAAATGAATGCAACTGTATTAGAAGTTGCAAATAACGCAAGTGAAGCAAGTGAACAAGCTTCAACCGCACGCGATAAAGCAAGAGAAGGTGCCGATTTAGTAAACCAAGTAATTTCAGCTATTCAAAATGTTAATAATGTTGTACTTGAACTTGAAGAAAATATGCAAGACTTAGGCAGACAAGCAGAAAGTATTAGCTCAGTTATGAACGTAATTACCGATATTGCCGACCAAACAAACCTACTTGCTTTAAACGCAGCAATTGAGGCGGCTCGTGCAGGTGAAGCAGGGCGTGGATTTGCTGTTGTTGCCGATGAAGTTAGAAAACTAGCTGAAAAAACAATGACTGCAACAACTGAAGTAGGTGAAAGCATTCATGGTATTCAAGCCGCAACAAAAAATAACATTTCAAGAATGACAGCAAGTGCTGAATTTGCAAGTGAAGCTTCTGCTATTGCAAGCACATCAGGCAAATCACTTGATGAAATTTATGAATTAGTAAACGGCAACTCAATGCTTATTACAAGTATAGCAACCGCAGCAGAAGAACAATCCGCAACCTCTGAAGAAATTAACAGAGCTGTAGAAGAAATTAATATCATTGCAAACGATAACGCAAATGAAATGGAACAAGCTTCTGATGCTTTACAAGGTTTATCCGAGCTAACAAGCAATTTACGCGAAGTGTTAAATAGATTAGATAAATAAACTGTAATAAAAACATTAAGGTTATAAATAGGGAGGGTGACTCCCTATTTTTTTGTTTTTGCACTGCTTGCAAATTATTTAATATGATGATATTGTTTACAAAGTGTATAAAATTATGGCATATTGATGTAAATATTTAACTCAAAGGGTTCATATTATGTCTGACTCACAAGAAAATTTGAAAAATGAAGTTGAAGCTCCTGTAGCTGAAACTGTAGTTCCCGATATTGTTGGCGATACTAAGGAAATTAAAGAAGTTAATTTAGAGGAATTTCCCGAGCAGCTACGTGATGAATATGCAATTGCTATTGCTCCTTTAGAAGCAAAAAAGGCAGTATTGTATGCTCTTGTAACTTGCCCACATTGTATTCGTACACAAAGATTTTTAAAGAACAATAATGTGGATTATACCGTAATACACGCCGATTTATTTGCTGGTGATGCACGTTCTAATATTATGATAACTTTAAAGCAATATAATAGTCGTGGTTCTTTTCCAACCTTGGTATTTCCATCTGGGCATGTTGTTACAGGTTATAGTGAATCTAAATTACGCGAGGCTATAAGCAATGAATGAAAATGATGTTATAGAATATTTAAAGCAGTTTGAAAAAGATGGTTTATATCTTCATGCCGATGAAGAGCATATGAAAAATACTGTAAATAGTTTACTTGAAAACCAAAAAAGGTATGGACATTTAGCATGTCCTTGTAGGTTAGCTACGGGTGATATGGCAGATGATGAAGATATAGTTTGCCCTTGTGTATACGCTAAAGAAGATGTTGAAGAATTTGGTGCATGTTTTTGTATTTTACTTGTAAAAGATACTTTTAAAGATAACCCTGAATTTTTCCCAGATATCGACGATCGTCGCCCACCTGAAAAGGTTAAGTAACTTATAGATAAGTATGCGATTAGCATAAACTCTTTAGCGAGCGAACAAGAACGACGTTTCTTGTGAAGTGAGGATTTTGCGTACGAAGTATCCAAA
>CAYJFV010000315.1:0-2108 GCA_964369275.1 uncultured Desulfovibrionaceae bacterium | reverse complement strand
CCCTGTTACCGCCGTGAAAGGGCGATGTCCTAGGCCACTAGACGATGGGGACGTATTTTTACCTTCAACGTCTAATTATAGAAGGTAACGTTTTTATACTTACAATTTCTTGTAAGACACACTAGTTATTTCAAAATTTAGAAAAATGGCGTCCCCAAGGGGGTTTGAACCCCTGTTACCGCCGTGAAAGGGCGATGTCCTGGGCCACTAGACGATGGGGACGCAAAGTGTGTTCAAACTAATTACGCAAAACTAAGGTAATTGTCAAGCATTTTTTTGCATAGAATTAAATTTTCATAAACTTTCTTGCATTTTTTTAGATATAAAAAAACAGCCCATTGCTAACGGGCTGTTTTAATAAGATAAATTCAAAGTAGTTTCTAGGGTGTATTTCTAAATTAAGAGCATTTGTTTTTTGGCAAGGAACAAAGTTTTTCTCTTGAAGGAGTTTATCTAAACATAAATGACTGAAAGAGAAAAATTTTTGACGAAGCCTCATAGTGGTAGAAATGAAACTCTGCTATACTACTAATTTTAGCTCATACAATAAATTTCATTTTTATAGCCAAAAAACAAAAGAACTAATTTAGAAACATATCCTAGTGAACAATATCAAAGTGAGCTTGTGGGTGATTACATGCTGGGCAAAGGTGCGGAGCTTCTTTACCAACTACAGTACAACCACAGTTTCTACAGTGCCATTTTACTTCATGGTCGCGTTTAAATACAGTACCTTCTTTTATATGCTTAGCCGCAGCTAAAAATACAGCTTCATGGTATTCTTCTGCAATAGCAATATTACGCATACATTCAGCAATTTCTGGGAAGCCTTCTTCATCTGCAACTTTTGCAAAGCTAGGGTACATATCTGAATATTCGTGATTTTCGCCACCAGCTGATGCAAGTAAATTAGCTAATGTATCTTTAATAATACCAGCAGGGTAGGCTGCAGTAATTTCTACATCGCCGCCTTCTAAAAATTTGAATAAGCGTTTAGCATGTTCTTTTTCTTGAAGTGCGATAGTTGTAAAATTATCTGCAATTTGTACATAACCTTCTTTTTTAGCAACACTAGCAAAAAAATCGTAACGATTACGTGCTTGCGATTCGCCTGCAAAAGCGGTTAGTATGTTTTTTTCGGTTTTTGTTCCTTTAAGTGATTTCATTTGGTATCTCCCATAGGTTTTAAATTTTATAAAAACTAAACTTTAAATCTTACACAAACCTCTTTCAAAATAACAAATTCTATTAAAACAAGCAAGCAGGATTTTACTCAAAAATAAAACCCTGCTTGATAAATTTTGTATTATAAATATATTAATTCAAAAAAGTAGAACGTGAAGCACAATCATCACAAATGCCTTCATACTCAACTGTTGCTGAAAGCACTGTGAAATTATCTAACTTCAAGTCTTCAATTGAAACTTCATTCGCCTTAGCATCGAAGATATCTACTATTTTATCGCAATGAATACAGCGTGCGTGCGAATGCTTAGACATGTCGCCATCAAAATGACGAACTGAACCTGCTGATTCTATTTTACGCACATCACCACTTTCAACTAAAAAGTCTAAATTACGATACACCGTGCCTAAAGAAATTTTTGGCATAATTGGCTTTACCATATTATAAATTTCTTCCGCTGTTGGGTGCGTTTTAACTTTTTGAAGTTCTGATAGTATAACTGCACGTTGACGAGTCATTCTTGAATTTTTTGCAGATGTTTTTTCTGTATGCATATTATGCCTCATATATTATTAATTACTCTCTTTATACATAATACTAATAGTAACCATTATTGTCAAGGGTAATTATATCTTTTTTCTGCGTGGGAGTATAATTTGTTTTTTTTAGAATTGCAACAAAAAATCTCCCCACACTCTATTATATTAGAGAAAGGGGAGATAAATGTATTTTTTATAAGTTTTTATAGCATGATAGGAGCTGAAAGTAAGCCAGTTGTTAAATCTAAGCCATGCATAAGGTTTGCATTTGCTATAGCCTGTGCTGATGCCCCACGTGCAAGGTTATCAATAGCGGAAGTAATAATTAGTCTTTTTGTTCTTTTGCAAATAGTTAGCCCAATATCGCAGAACATTGTACCACG
>CAYJFV010000314.1:0-2114 GCA_964369275.1 uncultured Desulfovibrionaceae bacterium | reverse complement strand
CACTACCAAACTGAAGATGCAATTCCGCTTCTTGCTGTTGTTTTTACCACATCATCACTAAATCTTCAAGAGAAAAAAAATAGATACTATACACTTGATAAAGAGCTTATGTTTATAAGCTATAGTGAATTAAAAGAATTAACCTTAGATTCACCTGAACTATTTACGGCTGAACTAATATGGGCTGTTCAAGCTGGTTGGCTTAAGTAAAAGGTTGTATTTACATGAATAGTTTTCTAATAAAAATATTTAATCTTGTAAAAAATAGAAGTATGCTAAAAGTAGTGTTTTCTCTTTGTGCATTATGCTTTATTTTTATTACGCAAAATGTGCAAATAGAAAATATTTTTAATGCTCCGCTACCAATTTTTATTCTTTTATCGGTAATTATATATTACTTGAAATTTTTAGTTTCTACTTTCAGGTTCTATATTCTATTACTTAGTCAAAAAATGAATGTAAAATTTAGCCAAACTATAAAATGGACAATATATTCAAGGTTCTTAGATACCCTTACACCAACTTCTTTCACTAGTGACTTCATAAAATTATATACCATAAAAGAAATTTTTCCGCACAAAAGTATTCAGCACAACTTTACTTTAATTATGCTTGATAAATTAATTGCCTTTGCTGCATTATTTATTTTGTCTTTGCTTGCATATATACTTTATTTTACATGCATAATCTATAATTCATCTAACATTCAAAATGCATTATTATTTGAACAATACTTTTTGCTTTTTGCTATATTAGGTGTACTATTTTTTATAATTGCCTGTGTACTTTCAAAAAATAGAGCAATTTTAAAAGTCAAAAATGCATTAATCAAAGATATTTTAAAAATAAAGATTTTAGGAAAGTTACTAAAACAAATAATATTAATTTTAGCTCTTTTACAAAGAAATACTAAAGAATTTATCTTGGTTATACTAAGTTCTATCTTAGCTCAAATTTGTGCTATTTTATCGCTTTTATTCGTAGTTATGGCATTTGGTGAAAATTTTGAAATATTACCTGCTTTTTTCATATTACCTTTGTCTTTCATTTCTAATATGTTTGGCTTTATGGGCGGAATAGGTGTAGGTACCTTAGGTATTGGTTTTTGCTTATCACATATATTAAATGTAGAGAATGCATACTTTTTAGTATTGCTAAACCAAAGCATTAACTTAATTTCTAAAATTCCATTTGTTTTTATATACTTATCACCTAACACTTCTAAAAACAAGAAAGCTTAATCATTAAGCTTGCGTATTCTACTAAATACCTATATAGTACATAAAAAATTTTACTATTTGATAATTAATTATGAAAAAAATACTATTTTGCCTATTAGTACTCACATTTGCATTAACTGCCTGTGATAACAATAAAGAAAATGAAAATATTACTTCGCAAGAACTGGTTGATCAAGCTTTAGCTAAAAGCGACTGGACTGTTGCTGCTCATTTAAGCCAAAGAATACTTATTGAAGAAATAGACATTAATAAAAGATGGAAAGCACTTCAAAACTTGGTAGCAGCAACAAAAAAACTAGGTGATTTAAAGTGGACAATCACTTCTTTAGAAGGTAATTCGCTTGATTTCACTACACCTAAGGCTCAAGAATATATTAATTATGAACTTATGCTTGCGTATGAAAGCCTGCTAGACTACAATAAATCACGAGAATATGCTGAAAAACTTCTAGCTAATGCAGAACTTACAGATGAAGAAATTACAAAGCTAGAAATTACTATTGCAAACTACTCGCTTATTTTAAGTGACTTTGATAAAGCAGAATCCTCTTTAATTTCTTGTCTTAATAAAAACCAAATTGCTCAAAGTTATAGCCAGTGTACATTTTTACTAGGTAATTTATACTATCTTTCTGATAGATTAGATGAAAGTATGATTCAAATAAATAATTTTCTAAATCTCCCAGATATAACCTATCCTGATAGGGCTCAAGCACTATTTTTAAAAGGTGATATGCTTGAACTTCAAGGCGATAAAGAACAAGCTCTTGAGTTATATAAGCAAAGTGTGCGTTACCACCCTAACCCTGAAACAATTAAAGTACGCATAAACAGCTTAGAAAGTAAAAAATAATATTAAATTTGAACTTGAAA
>CAYJFV010000313.1:0-2117 GCA_964369275.1 uncultured Desulfovibrionaceae bacterium | reverse complement strand
AAGTATCATTTTCTTGCCTTTGTTGAAGGATTATTTGAGCTGAACCTAACTATTCGAAAGGATTACACTTTTCACAGTGCTCTGAAATCTCAAAAGCTAATAAGGTATCATCACTTGGGGTAAAGTCAGCTCTTAGTAAATAGGGTCGCGAATTTACACAACTATCAGGTTCAAAAAATCGAAGCATTACATGAGTATAATTAGTTAGTCTAGAAAGATTTTGATGTGCTAATGAAGCTGAACTGTATCTTAATTAGAGATCTAGTCCATGCGAGAAAGTATAACAAAATAAGCCTAACTTCAAGTGTTCATTGACACACTTCTTAAACGTTGAGCCAAAAGCAAATAAGCCAAAATGGAAGTGACGATAAATTTTTATGACGTCACTTCCTCTGTACTGGCTTAAGAAAGTAGTATAAAAAAGTGAAAAATTTCAGAATAAATCAGAAAAAACCGAATTTCGTCTTTATTCTGGTTTATTATGGAAAATTCTAGGGAAATATGCTTTATGTAATTGCGATATCAAAATTTAATGCCTTAGTTAGTAAATTAATATATTACTCTATTTTGAATTGACGAATGTAACTTATCAAGCTAAAATAAAATTCTATAAATGACAAATTACATTCTATATACAAAAAGGATAAAAAATGTTAAATAAAATTTTTACAAAAAAGACAGATTCAAGCATTAAAAGTAGTGAAGATAAAGTAACTTTTCTTGATATTATAAAAGTTTTTGCTACACAAATTATCTTGGCTTTTTCTATTATTATTGTTATTTGGGGTGCCCAAAAACTGTATACAGGTATAGATCAATCTGTTTTTGAGAAACCTTATACATTGAACGCTACAGCAGAATCTACTGAAAATGAAAAAGGTGTTGAATTATTAAATGCAATCACTAATCAAATGAAATACGAGCTTTCTTCAACTTTTGGTTGGAGTGCAAACGACATTATCTTCAATAAATTTATTTTAGATAACAGGGCATACCGCCAATATGGTGTGTATAATGCAACAAAAACTATTATAGATTTTTATTCTACTGATATAGCAAAATTAGGTAATAGTGATAAAGAAAACGACGACTTATATTCAGCAAGAATGAATAACTTTGCACTAAGCCCTTCACGTTGGGGTATTTTATTTATTCCCTCAGCTGAATCTGCTTACAAAGAAGGTTTAGAAAATATTGAAAAATATAAGAAAGATTTAGCAGCTGGAAATGCTGTTTATAATCTACGAACTGATGATATTTACAATGCACTAGAGCTTATTTTAGGCGATAGAATGTTAGGTTATGCCATTGGTTTATTACAAAACTCAACTGATGAAAACTTTGCCGCAATAGATAATTCAATTTATGAAGTACAAGGTATGGTTATTGTTATTAGAGATTTCTTTAATACATTATATGAATTATACCCTGATATGATTGATAAAAATAATCAACAAAACTTTGAAAGTGCAATGTCTTACTTAAACTTAATTTGTGAGTATGACCCACTACTTGTAACAAAAACTTTCAACTCATCTGAACTTATTATTTCTTACCTACTATTTGCAAGAAATAGAATTGAAGATATTAAAGAAAGTATTAGAATTTAATTTTTACTCAACTGTATAGAAAGAAAAAGCTCCGAAAGGAGCTTTTTTTATATGTAATAACCAAAGATTATATAATAAAATTTATATATGGCATAAAGTAAAAAGAAATTTTATGTTTTTGTTTTTTTTGCTTTTGGTTTAGCATTATCAACTAATTCAGGTATAGCACCACCAGCTATTGCCCAAAAATAAAGGCTTGCAACCGAGGCATAGGGGCTATATCTTTTATAATATTTTTGAAAAAGTTCTTTTGTAATTTCTTTATGTCCATACAGCATACGCATGCCCTTTAGTATTGCAAGGTCGCCAAAGCTTAGAATATTTCGTCTTTGCATAGAAAATATCATAATCATTTCAGCAGTCCAAACTCCAATACCATTTAATGCAGAAAGTTCACGAATTACTTCTTCATCTGAAAGATTTACTAAATTATCAATATCAAAGCTACCGTTAATAACTTTTTGCGAAACAGATTTTATATAGTCTACTTTTCTGTAACTTATGCCT
>CAYJFV010000312.1:0-2135 GCA_964369275.1 uncultured Desulfovibrionaceae bacterium | reverse complement strand
TAGTCTTTCTATGGAGGTAAAAGCAACTATAACACTTTTATCAAGATAACCACCTGCATTAACAGGGGCAAAATAAGCTAAAACAGTTTCTTCACCCGCTCTTGAACTTAGTGTAAAAACGGTATACTTTCCATGCGGTGGTAAATTTTTGTATTGAGTATATGAACTTACAGCTTTACCTGTTATATCAATTGCTTTTGTTTCAGTTAATACTTTTTCATAATAATTTTCAAATTGATTTGTAAAAATAGTTGATTTAATATCAGCAAAGTTACTTAAATCAATTTTTTCTTTTATAATTGCAGATTTATCTTTATTTGAAAGATTAGTACCATTAAGGGCTTGAATAAGGTCAACTATATTTTGAGTTTCGTAAAGCAAATCGCCTTTTACATCTTCAGCTTGTTCTATTTTACTGTAGGATAAACTCATATATTTCGAAACAATATTAGAAAATTCAAAATTAATGATATTTTCAAAATTTTCTTCTTGATGTGCTAAAGTGCTAGCACTAACTGAAATATACGTAAAATATGCTACCGGAACGATAATAATTAGTGATGTAAAAATTATGAGAGCAATAAGTTTTTTCTTTAAACTCATACTAGTTCTCCACGTCATCTAAAATAGAGATTTTTTGTAGTTTTTTTCTAAGCCCTTCACGCGTTATACCTAACATTTCAGCAGCTTTGGTTTTATTATTATTGCATATTTCAAGAACGTGTTTAACAATAATTTCTTCAGCATCTTGTAAATTGAAAGGTAAATCACTTGAAACAGATTGAGTAGCATCAACAACATCTTCAAAAGTTTCAACTGGAGTAAGAACCTCATCAGGAACATTCATTTGATTAATAACTTCATTTTGAATTTTAGGTGAAAGATTGAAATAAGAAACAGTATTAGATTCACAAAGAGCCACTACCCTTTCCATTTCGTTATTAAGTTCACGAATATTACCAGGCCAAGAATATAAAGATAATGCCTTTTGAGCATAACTATCTAAATGCAAAGTTTGGCGTGACATATTTTTTGAATGTTTTGCTAAAAAATTACTTGCAAGCAATAAAATATCTTCTTGCCTTTGTGATAAAGAAGGAAGATTAATTTCCACTACATTTATTCTATAAAATAAATCTTCTCTAAACTTGCCTTCTTCAATAAGCTTACGAAAATCTTTATGACTAGCACTAAGCAATAGAAAATCAACTGCTTGTTCTTTTCGTGTTCCAACTTTTGTTATTGTGCGTTCTTCTAAAACACGTAATAATTTTGTTTGGTTAGCCATGCTCATATCTGCAATTTCATCTAAAAACAATGTTCCGCCATTTGCAGATTCTATTAATCCTTTGCGTTCTTGCACACCTGTAGCAACACCTTTATCAATACCAAACATTTCACTTTCAAACAAGCTTTCAGGAATAGCTGTACAGTTTACTGGAATAAAAGGTCCGTCTTTTCTTGGCGAATTAAAGTGTATGGTTTTTGCAATATTTTCTTTACCTGAACCAGTTGGTCCTAGAATAAGCGTATTTATAGGTCGCCTAGCAATTGTAAAAGCAAGTTCAATTTGCTTTTTAAATTCTTCATTTTGCCCTATTATCATATTTCTATTATATGTACGCGAAAAGTTTAAGTCTAATTCATTATTTTTATTAATTAAAATTCTTTTAGCTTCTTCAAGTGCAAAATTTTGTGCCTGTAAAGTTTCAATTAGTTGATCACGGTGATATTCGCGTGCAGCTACTTTAACAGACATTAAACCAAAAGATTCAGCTAATTGATTAATTTCACTAGGCACATCTTCTGATTGAGTAAGCTCATAGAGTTTAGATTCATCAGTTGGTCTATTCCAAGCTAAATCATCACACAATTCTATAAGCACTTGTAAATATTTATCTATTGACATATTTTCTTACTTTAGCCCTTGAATAAATTTAATAACTTCTGCAACAGGTTGAATGAGTTCTTTTGGTATATACGCATTTTCAGTGCCATTTTCAAATAGATTTCTTGCTAAATCTACATTACGCATAATAGGAATACCCTCTTCTTTTGCAACTTGAATCATGCGTTGAGCAAGTGCATCTTGCCCTTTAGCAAGCACTAATGGAAGTGGGGTTTTATCTTTGTCA
>CAYJFV010000311.1:0-2141 GCA_964369275.1 uncultured Desulfovibrionaceae bacterium | reverse complement strand
TTAACCGCTTTTTAGAAAATTCTTTACGTAACCCCTCGGAATCTCAATCAAGAAGCGAAGAATTGGCAGATAAGCTAGTACCTGTAACCTTTGGCTTAGGCTTAGGGCTTTTTGCTCTTACACGCGATATTAGGCGTGCCGCTTCTGTACTTACAGTTGATTATTCTTGTGCAATAAAACTAGCTGCTCCTATAGCTGTAAAATCAGCCATGTATAGTGCAGGCGAAAGTGGTGTACTACTAAAAGGTGGGCAAGCTTTAGATTCTTTATCTAAAATTGATACAATAGTTTTTGATAAAACTGGAACTCTTACAAAAGGCAATTTAGAAATTGTTGATATTATTCCGCTAAGTGAAAGTGTAGAAACTCTTCTTACTAAAGAAGAATTACTTGCTTTAGCCGCTGGTGCAGAAGAACATTACGGCCACCCTGTAGCTCGTGCAGTTGTAGCCGAAGCAAAGAATAGAAATTTAGTGTTTCCAAAAGTAAGTCAGGTAGATTTTATAGTAGCACATGGTGTTTCTGCTTTTGTTAATAACAAGCAAATTCGCGTGGGTAGTAGGCACTTCTTAGAAGATGATGAACGTATTGATTGCACACTTGCAAACGCGTATGAACGCGAGCTAAGAAGTCAAGGTAAATCAATATTATATATTGCCCAAGAACAAGATTTAATAGGTATTATTGCCCTACGCGATGAAATTCGTGAAGAAGCAATGTTCACCTTAGCCGAGCTAAAAAAACGTGGCATAAAAAAAATAGTAATGCTTACTGGCGATCATAAAGATACAGCTCAGGCTATTTCCGCGGAGTTAACATATATAGATGAAGTTCACTGGGAACTAAAACCAGAAGATAAAGCAAATATTTTACATAGATTACAAAAAGAAGGTAGAAAGCTTGCCTTTGCAGGCGATGGAGTGAATGATGCCCCTGCTCTACTTTCCGCTGATGTTGGAATTTGCATGCCAAAAGGGGCTGATTTAGCAAGAGAATCTGCCCAGATGGTACTTTTAGAGGAAGATTTGCGTACTCTTTTAGTTGCACGTGATATTTCTATGCAAACACAAGAAAGTTTACAAAACTCTTTCTATTCAACTATTGGAATAAATTCTTTTATTTTATTACTTGCCTCGTTAGGAAAAATTAGTCCTGTTGCTTCTGCTTTCTTGCATAATGCTGGAACAGTAGGTATACTTGCTTATGCGGCAAAGTCAGCTGGTAAAAAACAAAAAATTGGTTAATGTGTTAATCATTTGAAACGTGTAGTTTGGAGATAGTTATGTTCACCACTTTCACTAAAGCCCCAACTGGAATACTTTTACATATTGAACAAATTGAAGATAAAAAACTTCAAAGTAGCCTTTTTCGTATGGGGATAGTTGAACAAAACACTATCTACAAAATGGATGCCGAAGCAGATACACATAGCGTACGCATTAAAACGGCTAATGGTGAAACAATTCTAGCTGGCGGAATGGGTGGCAAAATTGTTGCTCATTTAGACGATGGCAGAATGATTCCACTTGTTGATATGAAGCCAAAAGAACATGCTCATATCGAAACAATCGAGGGCGGCGAAGAATTACAAGCCGCAATTGCCGCTTTAGGGCTAAAAAATGGCGATGAATTTGAACTAGTTCGCCTTATTCCCTCAATGCAATATATAGCCGAAACAAATGGTAGAAAAATTAAACTTTCAGAAGGAATGGCGGCAAAAATTCTTGGCTCAATGCCTTTAGTAAGTGAACAACAGCCTAATACATTATGCCAATTTGCTAACGCTAGTGCCAATGTACCCTTTACAGTACATAAAATAATTGGTGGGAAAAATTCCAATAAAGTAATGGATTCTTATAATATAAAAGAAAATGATATACTTACACTGCTTTCAGTTGAAAACGCACCAGTATACACAATGAGCAAAAACGATAAATTTATGCTTGCTACTAGTGAGGGACTAAGAGTTATTTTAGAAAAAGAACAGGCAGATAATATTAAAGTATCTACTCTTTAAGTTTTAATTATACTACCTTATAATTTTTATTTTTTTGCCTCTGGCGGCTTAGGGGCGGACAGCCCCTAAGAACCCACGTCAACAAAAGAGCTTTGCTCTTTTGTTTTCCTTTTCATAGCTTACA
>CAYJFV010000310.1:1007-2157 GCA_964369275.1 uncultured Desulfovibrionaceae bacterium | reverse complement strand
TAATTCCATCGCCCTCGACTACTAAATCTAAATCAAGTAATTTAGCTTGTTTTGGGTAAGAGCGTAAAATTAAATCGCGTACAAAGCCCCCCACTAGCGATATTTCATAATTTAGTTCTTCAGCTAGTTTACCAGCTTCTTTTAGTATTTCTATATATTCTTGCCCAACATAATCAGTTAGGCTTTTTAACATATTTTTTTCTTTATGACGCTTTGAAAGCGTTGGAAGAGGCGAAATTACATTTTCATCTGCAAAAAGTCTTATTAAGTCAGTTCTTGTTACAACACCGATTACAGGTAGTTTTCTTAATTCACTTTGTATAAGTGTAGAGTCGTTAGAATCTACTACTGGCAAAAGCCTTTGACGAGAACCTATAACTATATCCATAAGAATTTGAAGTGGAGTTTCACGCGTAACCACTTGAAATTGTTTTTGCATATAAAGCGAAACTTTCGCATCTAAAGTAAGCAAATGCACACTTGCTTTACTTGCTTGTTCTTGGCTTATCCACCCAACACATTGCTTTGTGGCTTTATTTAGTACAGGAACAGCTTTTAGCCCATAACGTGTCATAATAAAAGCAGCTTCTTGCATACTAGTATCTTCATGAATATACACAACAGGCATAGACATTAGATTTTTAGCAAGCATTTTTGAATTAACAAGCACAAACACTTCTTTTATTATAGTATCTGTTAGTTCAGACATTGTCATATTCTTCACTGTGGCAGAGGCAGCATAACTATGCCCACCACCGCCAAGCTTTCTGCAAATAATTCCAACATCAACCGTATTTACTAATGAACGTGCAAGTATTTGAATTTTATCGCCCATCATAGCAAGAGCAAAAAATGCTTTACACGGCAACATATCCATAAACCTTGGAGCAAGCATTGCAAAATCGTGTATATAATTATTACTTGTTGTATGAGCTATAACTAAAGGCGTATTCAATACCTCATGCGTTTGTGCTGTTTCAAGTAGTTCATTCAAAGCTTTAATATGATATGTTGTAAGTTCCGTTCTTAAAAATTCTGTAAGCTCAAAACCATTTGGCATAAATTGCCATAAAAACGCTGCTGCACCTAAGTCTTTTTGCGTAGTAGAACTATAGGTAAATGAACCTGTATCTGCATGTATTCCTAGTGT
>CAYJFV010000310.1:0-997 GCA_964369275.1 uncultured Desulfovibrionaceae bacterium | reverse complement strand
AATTTAGCATTGTATATTTAATATCATCAGCTGTTGGAGGATGATGATCCCACACAATTATTTCAATATCTTCACGCTCTAGTAACTCGCTTACATGATTTAATCTTGTTTTTTGGCAGGTATCCACCACAACTAAGCGTGTAACTATAGAAAAATCAATATCCTTTACACTCAAAAATGAATAATGAAGTGAGCCAATTTCTTCAATATATCTTTGCAAGTGCATTTCAGAAGTGCCAGGAAAAAGCAATTGCACATCATCATACAATAGCGAAGCACCAACTAAAGAGGCTAAGGCATCAAAATCTGCATTGGCATGGCATGTTATTAATGTACTCATTCTTGCTCCGTAAAATTCTGTTATGTTTCGCTACGTATGTGAAATTTCCTAATTGCCTCTTCTAAATGATGTGTGCGTATATGCGTATAAATTTGCGTTGCGGCTAAGTCGCTATGGCCTAATAAAAGCTGTACAGAACGTAAATCTGCACCATTTTCTAAAAGATGCGTTGCAAAACTATGCCTAAAAGCATGCGGTGAAATACTTTCTTTTATTCCAGCAAGCTTTGAATATTTTTGTATCATCTTCCAAACATATTGCCTTGTTAACATTTTACCAGATCTATTAATAAATAAATAATCACAAATGGGCGAAAAATCTGGGCGTAAGTTCATTAAATACGACTGTATAGTTTCACACGCCTTTGAATGAATAGGAACAAACCTATCTTTATCGCCCTTACCATGCGTTTTTACTAAACCACGCTCTAAATCAATCTCGTTTAGTCTTATGCTTATAAGCTCTGAAACACGAAGCCCCGCGGCATAAAGTGTTTCAAGTATCAAAGCATCACGCAAGGCAGATTTATCAATTCCCTTAGCCTTTGTAGCCGAAACATTCCTAGCACAATTCACCATAGCATAAATTTCATCCCTACTTAGAACATAAGGGATTTCTTGAACAAATTTAGGGCTATCTAAAAAAACGGCTGGGTTC
>CAYJFV010000309.1:0-2160 GCA_964369275.1 uncultured Desulfovibrionaceae bacterium | reverse complement strand
CGACGCATACCTTTACGCGAACGTGATTTTTTATTTTGTTTAACTGCCATTGTAAAACTCCTTAATATACTAAAAAAACATTACTGTTTTCTTGTTACCTTTAAATTATGTAACTTCTCAAAACGTGGATCAAGCTTGCCTGTTTCACATACACAGTGCGAATCATTCTTATTCACACCACAATGCATACATCTACCCGCACAATCAGGGCGGCATAAAGGCTTTAGCGGTAAATCAAGACTAAATTCTTCAAACAGTAATGCTTCAATATCTAGAAACAATATACCCTTTGCGTCTTCAAAAATCAAGTCCGTTTCTATAGAGATAGATTCTTCACCTAAGTCTTCTATAATATTACCATCTTCATCTACAGTTTCAAGAAATAGATTGGGAAGAGGTGCAAACTCGTCAATATTAATTGAAAGAGTATGTATAGACTTTTCACCACATCTATCACATGCAAATTGAAGTTCGCCCTCAATCTGCCCACGTACTAAGCACCCTTCTTCTTGTTTTAGCAAGAAAAGCTTTGCATTTATTGGCTTTGTTACTTCGCATGGAATTTGAAATTCTTTTATGCGATTAAGCCAAAGTTCTTGGTCCTCAATAACTTTTTCAATGCCTGAATCAGGAATACTTGATAATGGAATGGTAAGTTTCATCACTAAACCTCTAAGATATACCTATTTAGGCGTGAGCGGAAGATATACTTTTCTATACACTTTGTCAAGTTTAACTTAACAGTTAGAAGTTTTAAATTATTACATAAATTCAAACACTTCAAAGATTTTTATTTCAATTATAAATTTTAAAAAAATTTCTAGACTTCTTAAAGCTTCTATTTCTTATATAAAATATCGGCTTACATGAACTTAATAATTTCTTACCTTATATATAGTTAAGGCATTATATTTTAAATTAGAAAATTGGGGTCACTTCCGCATGCTTTTGCAAAAGCTTCAAAAGATTTGCATACTTTGCTTTTTCAGCTAAAGTAATTACCGTATCACCATTTTTATTTACTTGATAAATATCAGCACCATAATCCAAAAGTAATTGAACAACAGCTATGTGATTTGAGATAGTTGCAATCATAACTGGTGTCCAACCTTCTGCATTTTTACCATCAATACTTGCACCAAATTGCAATAAAACTTCTATTACATCACCATGTCCGATACGCGAAGTTATCATTATCGGCGTCCAAGAATCATTCGTTGGCGAGTCAAATTCAGCACCTTCATTTATAAGCAAGTATACCGTATACGCATGCCCATTATACGCTGCATGCGTAAGTGCTGTCCAGCCATATATATCCTTACTTTCAATATCAGCCCCTGCCTCAAGAAGTGTAGCTAAAATATCTTCTTGCGAAAAAGCCGCCGCCAACATAAGAGCATTCTGCTGCTCATCAAATTCTCTTGCATCTAAATCTGCCCCTTGTTCAAGAAGAAATTCTACTACATGAATATGCCCAGCAAGCACTGCTTTCATCAGCGGAGTATAGCCCTCTTCATCAGGAGTATTTAAATCCGGCTTGAATTTGTTCTTCTCTTCCTCTGTAAACTCGTTCTTAGAATACGAAAAACGTTGAGCCGCAGTCATATTATCTTCTATATAATTTGGGTCCGATAAAGCTCTTTTTATTTCTTCCAAATTCCCTTGCGTTGCTAACTCTAACACAGGGTTAGCAAAGCCTTTAGCACCATCATAGCACATAAAGAACAATAGAAATACTATAAAAATAGGTAGTTTACATTTACGCAACTTAGTATGCCTTTTCAATATATAATAATTATAACTTCAAAACATAATTAAGATAAAAGGCATGCTCACCATGCCCTTTACCAAATTTTAATACTTAGATTAACGGAATAAGCGGAACATCACACCCAGCAAGTAAGCAAGATAACACAAGAACTAAACTTGCAGCCAGTATCGTTGATTTTTTCATAAATAAACCTCACTTATATAATATTTAAATTATAAAGATTAATTATTATATGTCAAGCTAAGGATACCTTATTCCAATTAGCACTTCTACAGTAATTTTTTTCTTTTTTCTTTTTTTCTTTTTTTGTCTCCGACGGCTAAAGGGACTAAGCCCCTTTAGAATCCCTAATGCAAAAATATCAAAAGCAGATTTATACCGAACTGCGT
>CAYJFV010000308.1:0-2164 GCA_964369275.1 uncultured Desulfovibrionaceae bacterium | reverse complement strand
TATCGTCGGCTAAAGGCTCATCCAGAGCCAATGCTAAACGCGGACCGCGTCAACCACCTGGTGCTAAATAAATACGAATAGGTTGTTTGTCTTTCCCTTCAAAGAAAGTTGCAAGCTCTTTTGAAGCTGCTTCAGTTAATTGTAACATGATGCCTCCATCTTATGTTTTCTTATATCAAGTTAAGACCAAATTTTTTTTAGTCAAGCTTGTAAAATTTAATTTAAATTATATTCCGATTATAAAATAATTTAAATATTATTGCATTCCTGCCGAGGTATAGGTAACACTTTTTACCTGTCCGCTTCTACCAGGAGAGCCTATATTTTTACCATTTAATATTACTTCAATACCGCCAGCATTACCTAAACGCATTGTAAGATCTTTATTAAAGCTAAGTAGCATTTCTTGCCCACGCCTTAGAAAAGCTTCACGACTTACCACTTCGCCTTCAGTAGCTACTGAGCCATCAATTGTAAAAGTAAGCCAGCAATCTTCCACTGCTTGCACAACTAAACTTTCATCACCGCCACCAAAAAAGCCTATACGCTGAAATTTTACAGGTGGTTCAAAAAGTTCTGCTTCATTTACTACTTCTTCGTTTACTGCACTTACTTCTTCTTTTTCAATTGGTGCAGTTTCTTGAGCAGTAGGTTCAATAGTTTCTTCTACTTGTTCAATTTCTGCTGCGGTTGGTGTTGGAACAATAATATCAGTAGAATTTCCGCCTGCCTCAACTTCACCAGCTAATTGAGCTACATTATCATTTTGCCCTTCTTCTGAAACTACCACTTCTTCTAAGTTATCATCATCAGAAGTTATTTCAGGTGCAGTTTCTACACTAAGTTCTTCTGTTTGAACTTGCTGTGTTATTGGCTCTTCTATCACAATGTTATTTGAAAATAAATATAGTGATAACATTACAACAACAATTGCAACTAATACAATTAATATACCACGAATAATTTTTCTTTTTTGCTCTAACCTAATTAAAGACTGAACTTCGCCTGAATAAAATGGTTTTTGCTCTGGCGTAGGAGTTACAAAAGTTGCCTTTGGTTCACTTTCTTCAAGATACATCAAAGCTTTTTGCAAATCAGTTTCGGGAAAACCTAAAAATAAACCATAAGATTTAACAAAGCCACGTAAAAACACAAGCTGAGGTAATTCATCACGATTTCCATCTTCTATAGCTCTTAGGATTTTAGAGGATATTTTCAATGTTTTTGCAACATCTTCAATTAATACACCTCTATGCACCCTAGCCTCGTGAAACTGCGAACCAATTTCAGCTAATGTAATAATGTTATTATTCGTATCTGACATCAATTATAGCCTTTTTATTTAATTGTGCAATATATTCTTCATAGCGAGCTTGAACACGCGGAGTATTTAATAACTCCATAATGCCAGCTCTTATTTCTTCGCTTATTACCCCATCAGCACCCATTTCAGATTTTTCATAAAGCTTTACCTGTGCTTTTGTGCCGGAAAGGTCTATTATTGTAGAAACTTCATTTGTTTGCATATCTTGTAGTTCATAAAGCAAGGTAGAAGCAATATCAGTTTCTTCTAAAGTTCCCATATCACCACCATTTTCAGCGTTAGGCCCAATAGAAAGCTGTTTTGCTATTGCTTCAAAGTTGCTGCTTCCTTGAGCTCCATCAAGTAATTGAGTAGAAAACTTCATAGCTTCTTCATTACTTGGGTACATAATTAAAGCAAAATGATAGTTATGTTTTGTACCAAATGAGTTTTTATGCTCATTGTAATATTCTAAAATTTCTTCTTCAGTTACTGCAACTTTTGACGTAACATTTCTATTAATTAAAGTTGCTTGTGTAAGATTTTTACGAGTTTCTTCGCGTATTAGGTCTTCGCTAAAACCATAAGCTTTCTCTAATTCTTGGTAGTATGTTTTTACACTTACACCAATTGAGGAAGCCCTTGCTTCAATTTCTGAACTTACTACATCATCAGAAATGCGAATACCCTCAGCACGTGCCGCCTGTAGCAAAATTTCATCTGATATCATAGTTTGTAAGGTTTCAGCATATATTTCTTTTATTTGCTGTTGATTACTAGGGTTATTGATCTCAATATTTTGTTCACGCAAATCTGCTTTAGCTCTTTGTTCTAAGTCATAATATGTTATTATTTCACCAT
>CAYJFV010000307.1:0-2178 GCA_964369275.1 uncultured Desulfovibrionaceae bacterium | reverse complement strand
TCAAGCACAACGTAAACTTTTCTATAATTTAAATAAAGAAAAACAAAAACTTATTTCTCAGGGGTTTGACCCTGATATTGATGTTTTAGTTGATAAGCTTGGTGTTTCAAAAGAAGATATACTTGAAATGGAACAACGCCTTGAATCTACTGATTTATCTTTAGATACTCCTGTAGGAGACGAAAGCGGTTCAGTTTCACGTATTGAGTATTTACCTGCACTAACACAAGGCATTGAAGAAGGTTTTGCCGAGAGTGAAATAACTGATATTATTCATGCTAAGCTAGAAAAGTTTATTCCAATGCTTTCTGATAAAGAAATTTTCATTCTTGAAAACAGACTTTTAACTGACGATCCTATTACTTTGCGTGAAATTGGCGAAAAGTATAATGTAACAAGAGAACGTATAAGACAATTAGAAGCAAGACTAGTTGAAAAAATGCGAACCTACTTAACCGCTGAAATAGACGATTTTTCTGAAGATTGGATTTAGCATTTGCAAACATATTGTAAATGGTTTACTATTCTTTTGCTTACACTATACAGTATGAATTATGGAATGAAATTCTCATGTTAATACACGCAGTTGCGAAATCTAATAGTATTTATAACAATAATTTAAAAATCGGTAGTCCATTACTAGCTAGTCTTCTAATTTGCTCTACTATTTTTCTTAGCTCTTGTGCTAAATATCAACCAGATGATTTTGCCTATGTAGATTTAGGTTTTATGTATTCTTATGAACCTGTTACAGAATATGGCAAACTTACTTATGCATCTTTAGCTTTAGAAAAAGCCTTTATTGAAAATGATAAAGAAAAAGTAGCTGAATTTACAGATGAAATTTATAAATATGACCCCTTGGCTACACCACTTCTTGATGTTGCAACATGGTATTTTATTTCGGGTTTTTATGAAGATACTCAAAATTTAATCGAAAGATTAATTGCCGCTAATCCTGATGATTTTAATTATAGATTATTGCTAGCTGAAGTTTTTATTGAATTGGAAAAACCAGCTAAAGCAATACAAGCTATTCAAGACTACATAGATACGCACCCAGAAAATACTAATGCTTTAGTAGACTTAGCTGTGCTTTATATCAATTTAAACCAGCTTGACCAAGCAAATGAAATATTTAATAGTTTTAGTGAAGAACAAAAAACTCCAATTACTCGTTATTACTATGCTCAAAGTTTAAGAGCAGTTGGTTATACTGATGAAGCTAGAAGTGAACTTAAAAAATCAATTGAAGAACAGCCAGATTTTGTTGAGGCAATTCGTGAACTTGCTATTTTAGAAGAAGATAATAATAACTTTGAAGAAGCCATATATTATTATGATTTGTTATGGCAATATGATGAAGTTAATTTAGATATTATTACACGTCTTATACGTTTAAACTTTTTAGATAATAATTTTGCTAAAGCACATGATGTTGCAAGTAAAACCCACGATTCTTTAGCCTTTATGCTTTCTGTTGTGCCTATTTTTATAGATGAAGGCAATTTTGAACTAGCACAAAATATTCTAAATTATATAAAAAATATTAATCCTTCTTATGAAGAAATAATATTTTATGAAGCTGCTATAGCTTATGAAGCTGAACAAGATGTTGCTTCTGCTCTTAGCCGTTTATATGAAATTCCTAAAGATAGTAAAAATTATTACAGAGCTTTAAGGCTTATTATAGACCTTGAAATTCTTGAAGGTATGTATTCAGAAGCTTTATACCATTCGCTTGATGGCTTGAACATATACCTTGAAGATAAAGAACTATTTGTTATTTCTCTTCAACTATATATGGCTCTTGATCAAGATAACGACGCTTTAGTTTTTGCCCAAAAATATGCTGAGCAAGTTATAGAAGAAAATAATACAACCGAATTTGCTAGTGAAGCTATATTTTATTATGTAGGGTTATTAATAAGCAATAATAGCAATGAACCTATAGAACCTTATTTCGATAAAATTTTTAAAATTTCTCCAAACCATTATGAAGCAATGAACTCATTAGCATATTATTACGCTATTGAAGATATAAAACTAAAAGAAGCCCTTGAACTTGTAAATAAAGCTTTAAACAATAGCCCTGAAGCTCCACACATGCTAGATACTTTAGCGTGGATACAATTTAGAATGGGCGATTATGATGAAGCCTATGAAGTTATAAGAAAA
>CAYJFV010000306.1:0-2206 GCA_964369275.1 uncultured Desulfovibrionaceae bacterium | reverse complement strand
AAACCTTAACTTATTTCAAAAAGTTATGGTTTCCCCCTTTAAAAAATAATCTTATAATCTTATATCAAGCCAAGTTTTTTCAAATAAATTTCAACGCAATCTAAGGCGGCTGGTGTTATACCTGAAACTCGTGAGGCTTGCCCTAGGGTTTCAGGGTTATAGTTTTTAAACTTTTCTATAACTTCATAGGTAAGCCCTGAAATTTCTTTATAATTTAAATCTGCTGGAAGTTTAATATTTTCACGAGAAAGCGATTTTTTAACTTGCTCTTCTTGCCTTACTAAATAACCTTCGTATTTGATAATAGTGCATACTTCATCAATAATTTCACGAGTGTATTCTTGAAGATTTGCATGACGTTCAAACAAATATTCAATGGTAAAATTAGGGCGTTTTAAAAGTTCAGCTAAACTTAAAGCTTTAGTTGGCACAGCCTCATTAATACGTGCAAACCATTCTTTCGTTTCAGCATTAGGCGTAACTTTATTAGACTTCAAATACTCTAGTAATGCACTGATATTTCTTTGTTTTTCCAAGAAAATATTATATTGTTTTTGGCTTACTAAGCCACGTTCAAAGCCATTTTGTGTAAGCCTTGCATCGGCATTACTTTCACGAAGAAGCAGGCGGTATTCTGCACGCGAAGTAAACATTCTAAAAGGTTCTTTAGTGCCTTTAGTTACTAAATCGTCAACAAGTACGCTCATATAGGCTTCATTTCTTTTTGGCAAGAAAGGAGGCTTATTTGAAAGCTGAGCATCAATATTTAGTGCTGCCCACAAGCCTTGAGCTGCCGCTTCTTCATAACCCGACGTACCGTTAATTTGCCCCGCAAACCAAAGCGAGTTCACTTTTTTGCTTTCAAGTGTGTGGAATAATTGAATAGGGTCGGCATAATCGTATTCAATTGCGTAACCTGGGCGAAGCATGTGTGCATTTTCAAGCCCTTTTATAGTTTTAATCATAGCAATTTGAATATCTAGTGGTAAAGAGGTAGAAATGCCGTTTACATAGTATTCGTGCGAATTTGCACCCTCTGGCTCTAAGAAAATTTGATGACGTATTTTTTCAGGAAAGCGGTATACTTTATCTTCAACTGATGGGCAGTATCTTGCACCTGTGCCTTCAATTTTGCCGTTGAATAGAGGTGAACGGTCCATACCGGAGCGAATAATATCGTGTGTTTGCTCATTTGTCCAAGTTATGTGGCAAGGAAGCTGAGGCATTTCTTGTTTGCCTTCTTCAAAATTATCATAAGAAAAAGACGGCAGAGGGTACATAGAACCTTGTTCTTCTAAGCCCTCAAAATTTATACTAGATTTTAAAATTCGTGGAGTTGTGCCTGTTTTTAGTCTACCAATTTCAATTCCTAAATTTTCTAAGCTTTGAGATAGTTTTTTTGCAGCACTATCGCCAAGTCTACCGCCTTCTTGGTGGACTAAACCAATATGAATAAGCCCACGTAAGAAAGTACCAGTGGTAAGCAAAATATGTTCAGCAAAAAATTCACGCCCAAGTTCTGTGCGTATACCAATAGCTTTACCGTTTTGTGCTAGAATTTCTTCTGCTACATCTTGCCAAACGGTAAGTTTTTCTTGGCTATATAGGCTTTCTTGCACAACATCGAGGTATTTTTTTCTATCTATTTGGGCACGCGAGCCTTGAACAGCCGCCCCTTTACTTTGGTTTAGGGTACGAAATTGAATACCAGCTTGGTTTGTCCACTTACCCATTGCACCGCCTAGGGCATCAATTTCACGAACTAAATGCCCTTTAGCTAATCCGCCAATAGCAGGGTTACAAGATAAAGCTCCTAATCTATCAAGATTAGAGCTTAAAAGTAGGGTTTCATGCCCCAGTCTAGCTAAAGCTAGAGCCGCTTCACAGCCAGCGTGGCCGCCGCCAACAACTATACAGGTATATTTCATATTAAACCATAACTAACAAACGCCCGAAAATTTAGCTAGAAAACTTATTTACAAGCGTATTAAAATTTTTGTAAGGATGGGGGAGTCAAGAGGGGAAACTTCAAGCTTTTTTATAAAAAAGTTGTGGTTTCCCCTCTTGTAAATCTTTATCAATTATCGTGGTAACTTCTTAAAGCTTGGCTACGCACAGGGTGACGTAATTTACGCAAGGCTTTTGCTTCAATTTGACGTATACGTTCACGAGTAACGTTGAAGAGTTTACCTACTTCTTCAAGTGT
>CAYJFV010000305.1:0-2207 GCA_964369275.1 uncultured Desulfovibrionaceae bacterium | reverse complement strand
TTACTTTTTTACCATTATCATTGAAAGATATTTAGGGGGAAGCTTTTCAATTTCATTAAGAGAATATACAATTTTTTCATCTTCCATACCAAGCTCTTCACCATAAACTATTTGCTTAATTGGGCTTTTTGCTTCTTCTTCCCTTAGGCGTTTAATAAGCTCTTTACGAGTTTTATACGTTTTTAAAAGTATAGTGGTTGTATTTTTAGGAAATTCTAGTTTTTCAACATCATCAGCTCTAAATGATGGAATAACACGTAAAGTTTCACGGTTTTCTACTAACGAAACCTTTGCTTTTGCCGCTAATGTTGCAAAAGAAGTTATACCCGGAACTATTTCATAATCTAGTTCAGGGTGTTTTTTTACTATTCTTTCAATAATATACATGAAGGTACTATAGGTTGTAGGGTCTCCTAAAGTTGCAAAAGCACAATTTTTTCCTTCCTCTAAACGCTTAAGAATAGCTAAAGCATTGTCATCAATTTGGCTTTCACGTTCTTCGCTATTGCGTGACATGCTAAAAATAAGCATGCTCATTTCGCCTTTAGGTTCTAAAGTTTTTACAACCTCGGCTGAAACGCTTTCTTCTGAGTTTTTAGAAATTACAGTAAAAATTACATCAGCTCCTTTTAATACATCTACTGCACGTAAGGTTAAGTATTGTGGATCGCCAGGGCCAATGCCTACACCATATAATTTACCTAATTTCATTCTAACTCCTAAATATAAAAGATAATAAACATAACATATTGATTTGTTGTATTCTTTTATGTAAATATTAAAAATGTTTCTTTAAAAACAATGTGAAAAATCAAAAATATTATAATAATTCTGCTATGTTATATAATTTTTATATGCAAAATATTATAATAGCCCCTAGTCAAAGTCAAGCATATTATCATGTAATACTACGCTTAATTTGTGTTATAATGCCAATTTTAGGTTTTTAGTGCATTTTAGAAAGCACGCAACTATGTTCGTTGAAATCTAAAATAGCAAAGCCTGCATTACTTAGTGAAAACTTCCAAAATACACTTTTATCGCCTGCAATATAATGAGATAAAAGAGTATTTACCACACCCCAATGGCTTACAAGAAGTATGTTTTTATTGGTATTTAGCGTTTTTTGAGCAAAAGTTACTATTTTATTATGAAAATCGAAAGAGTCTTCACCAATTTTATAGTCGAAGGTATCAGGGTTAGAGTACCATTCTTGTGCTTCTTTTGGAGATGTTTCTAATATTTCCTCGCTTGTTAGGCCCTCAAAAATACCAAAATTTTTTTCAATTAAATTTTTATCTTCAATTATTTCTAAATTTTTATGGTTTATAATTTCAGCTGTTTGTTTTGCTCTTTTTAAAGTGCTTGAATAAATGAAATCATAATCATATTCTTTTAGAATTTCACGTGTTTTTTTGCACTGTTCAATGCCTTCTTGTGTTAAATTAGGGTCAAGCACACCACAATAGCATTTTGCTTTGTTTAGCTCTGATTCCCCATGACGAACAAGTATTAATTTTCCCATATTTTAGCCTGCAATAAACAACAAAATAAGTGTTAGAAGAGATACTATTTCTAATAAAGCCCCGTAAGTATCGCCCGTAGTTCCGCCAATTTTGCCTGTAATAAATTTGTTGAAACAGTAGGTAAAGCCTAGCACAATAAATACTATTACTAGAAGCGTAAGCAGTGCAAAATTGCTAAGTAAAGCCATAATAAGAAGAATTACAAAGCAAGCAAGGCTACTTTCTAAAAATTCATTTTTATTGGTATGCTCTACAAAGGTTTTTCCCATTCCACTTTCACGGGCATAGGCAAAATAACAGCAGGTAAATACAATAACATACCTAGATAATACTGGCGGAAGCACAATAAATAGCCAAACGTCTGAAACAGCATTGTAATGCAGGGAAAAAATTTCAGAAAAAACTACAAATTTAGCCAAAAAATAAAAAATTAAAGCAAGAACTGCATTCGTTCCTACAGTAGAATCTTTCATAATTTCGAGCATGCGTTCTTTATTTTGATAAGAGAAAATGCCGTCAGCCGTATCTGCTAAGCCGTCAACATGCAAAGCCCCTGTAAGCATAATTTCTATAGCCATTACAAGAACAGCAAGTAATGAAGAAGGTAGAGAAAAACCAGATAATAGATTAACAATGTAAAATATAAAAAAGTTTATTAAACCAACAACTAAACCCACTAAT